>JAUVOA010000012.1 GCA_030599445.1 Atribacterota bacterium
AAGGTGGCTAAGTGTTTTTCTATAATCATGCTCTGTTAGTTTGACAAGCTTAGTAAGGGTGAAAAAATCTTCCCAAGCTGCTATCTTCCTTTGAAAGGTTAATGTCATTCGTGTGTTTAAAGGTTGTTTAATATGTTTAGCATTCCACGGGCAAACCTGTTGACATATTTCACAGTCTATTATTCGATTTTCTGATACAGTTTTAGCTTCTTCAGGTATATTATCATTTTGAAGAATAAAGGACAGGCATCTATCCTTATTCAATATATAGTCATTTCCAAGTGCTTTTAATGGACAAGCCTCTTGACATTTTTTACAGTTTTTGCATCGATTGGTTTCTTCTTTGTCATTAGGGTCAAGATTAGCATTGGTAATGATTCCACCAAGCGCAAGGAATGTTCCATACTGCCTGGAGATAAGAAGAGAATGCTTACCTTGCCATCCTATGCCAGCTCTTATTGCAGCCAGTTTTAATGGAATAATGGATCCTCCACTCTTTGAATCATCACAAATTAGAGCCCTATATCCTTCATTTTTTAACAAAGTGGAGATAGGTTCAATTTGCTTGGTTACATCATTAAAAAAACCAGAAAGAAACAATCTACTTGTTCTCCCGTAGTTGGATTTAGCCCAAGATGGAAGAACAAGGCCACCAATATAGACGCCAACAATAATAATTGTCTTTGCGTCAGATAATGAGAGCTTGGGATCTCGGCGTTTAGAATTTTCTAATAAATAATCTTTAAATTCAGATGCATCCGCAAATCCAAGCACATCAATCCCTTGGTATTCTGCAAGTTTTCTAATATTTTCTTGAATATTATTTTTTCGCATATGATCCTTTGATCCTTTTTGTGTAAAATAATGCTTTCTTGCAATTGTAACTAACGTTCCTATAATAGAACAATAGGGACAAGCACCTATTTATTAACTTTCTTCTTAGGCCTTCCTTTCGACTTTAACTTAAAAAGTTTCTTAAGCTGCCTTTTAAGCCTTTCTATAAAATCATTCGTTCCAAGAGGCAGGCCTGTATGTCAGTGAACGGTTCTTTGTCACACTTCAAGAATATATATTTACCTCATTGAATCGCCATCAGAAAGCAAAAAACTAATTTTTTACAATTTTTCTACATCTTAATACCAATACGATAAAAGGTTTAGAAAATCCTTCTTTTTATAAAAAATAGTTATGGGGCGCAAGATGCAAGATTTAAGTTTTTAGAAAAGAGGGGAAAGATGGATTCCCATTTTCATGGGAATGACATATGGGGAGATGGGAATGATAGAAGGTAGCAATAAGATTGCCACGCTTTCTTCGAAATTTCACAAGGATAGAGATATTATAACTAACATTATTTACTTATAAATGGGGAAAATGTGTAAAACTTGTGGGAAAATAGCTTCTTGAAAGCCTTATATAATAAGGGTTTTCACCTACATCTAAAATAAGCCGTTTTAAGCGCTTATTTTAAAAAATATGACCAATCACCTTAACCCACCTTAAGAAACGCCGCTATGACCATATTTCTCTAAAACCCTTATTTTGCAGGGCTTTCAGCCTCCTAAAAATACAACTTTTAGCCCTTTTTTGCTTCATTTTCTCCGTATTTTAAAAGCACTGCCACTATCCCATATAACCAAAAAACGCAGAAACCCTTATGTTTTCTACGTTTTAGAGCCTTACTATTTTTTCCTTTAAAAACTGATAATCCTCTAATTCTATATATGTTTATCTACCTTACTTAGCTAAAAATCAGCTTTCCTGTTCCTCTCTTTTTCTCCCTTTTTAGGTAATTATTCAATTAAAAAGGTGCCACAGAACCACTGTCATATTTTATTGTCAAAATAACCGTCCCTATGACAATGAAGAATTACTGATGATGAAGGGAAAATTGAATTTGATTAATTTTTAATTGATTTGCTAAATCCAGCATATTCACAATATATTGGAAGCCTACTTCTCTATCTGCATATACCGTTACTTCCTTTGTTTCATTTTCTATCATAAATTCAAATAAAACATCCGAAAGCTGCTCCCATCCTATTTTTTCCTTTTCTAAAAAAACTTGCCCTTCCTTTGTGATATACAATACAATTTCTTTTATACCCTTTCCTTCTACCGTATTAGTCCCGGGTAATTGTATGGTTGCCTGCACTTCGTTCATATTGAGTGTTGATGCTACCATAAAAAAGATTAATAATAAGAAAACAATATCGATCAATGGGGCTAAATTCATTTCCAAATCTGCTTTTTTAACTCGATATTTTCTCATAAGAGACTCCTGATTTTCTGACATAATTCGTCAATTCAATTTCCCGTCTCTCCGTATGAGTTACCATTTGTTCGAATTTACTTATAAAATAGTAGTAGGCACCCAAACTGGGAATGGAAATGATCAAACCAAAGGCGGTAGTAATCAATGCTTCGGATATTCCTTCAGCAAGCTGTTGCGCCTCCACATTTAATGATAAATAATGAAACGTTTTTATCATGCCGGTAACAGTTCCCAGCAATCCCAGAGTCGGGCTGATTTTTCCGATAAAATTCAATGATCTCAAATGCCTTTCATATTTGGGAAATTCATGCAATTTGGCTTCATCCATCTGTTGATACATTTCTTCAACACCGTCATTTAAATGATAAATACCCTTTTTCAATATTTCCCCAATCGGATTTTTTATATCATTACAAATTTTTAGCGCTTCATTTTTCTTATTCAACCGGATATTTTCCTTGATGGCTCTCATAAAATCATCCGGTATTTCATTCGGAATCCGATAGTATTTAAAGAAACGTTCCAAAATAATCGCTAATGCAATAATGGAAATAAATAGCAATGGATATATGATGGTCCCCCCTTGCTGTAAAATGCTATACATTAAAATCACCTCTCGCTTTTTCATTTTATTTGGAAATTAATTGGAATTAACACCCAACTTTCCCTTTGTTGGTTTCCCTTTCTCGCCGGCTTAAACCGCCATTGCCGGACTGATTTTATGGCAATTTGATCAAACATTTTATATCCTGATGATTCAAAAATTTGAATTTCTTGTACCTTACCTTCCTTGTCAATAAGTATTTTAAGAATGACCTTCCCTTCAATATCCCTTTCTCTTAAATTTTTTGGATAGACGGGACGTTGAAATTCGAGCAATTCAGGCGGATTTACATTATCCGGATAATTGTTTCTGGTAAAATCAAGTGTTTTCTCAATCTCCGGATTCTTCTTTATTTGATCTCCATTTCTACAATCATCCTCTTGATAAGTTATATCAAAATCTTCCTGAACAGGTTTTTCTTTTAAATATTCATTGTTTTTGCTTTGGCTCGGAAGATTCCGTTCTTTTTCTTGTTCTACTTCTTTTTCCGTTTCTTTGTTCCCGGTCGTCAAAGATTTTTCCGTCTCTGTTTTTGCCTTTCTATTTTTATCCGGCTGATCGTTATCCATAGAAATTTTTTTATCTTCCCTTAAGGATTCTTCTTCCACTCTTTCAGCAGGAATCATTTTATTTGATAGTAGCTTTTTTTCCTGTTCTTGTTTTATTTGATGATTTTTTTTCTTGGCCTCTGCCAGACTTTGAGGTGTCTCTTCTTCTATAACCTGATCCGAGCTACCCTTTTGGATAAAATCTTCCGTTATCTCTTTTTCGTCTGTATTATCCTGAATTATTTCTTCAACAGGTAACTTTTTTTTAACGATTTTTTCTTCCATATGCAAGATTTGTTTTTCCGTATCTCGATTCTCAATATTTTGAGAATCAGGAACTGATTTCAGTTTCGAAACCTCTGTATTTTCAATCGGGAAAGAAAGATCCGTTTTTAGCTTTAGGGATATGCGGGCAATATGAGATTTCTCCATTATCTTCTTATTGGATGAAACCTCTAATGAATAAATAAAACAGCTAATTAAAAAGAAATGAATTAATAAGGACAATATTAAACAAATCCAGATGGGTTTAGGTTTTTTTATTAATCTTTTCATCTTCTTGTTGGCGGAATCATTATTCCGTTGAATTTGTCAGGGCAAGTCCAATCAGCAGGACTTGCCCTGACATTGATTTAAAATTCAAAACTTATACCTGCCGTATACGTTCTTCCGGTAATCGGAAATCCACTCACCATTTCCGGTTGTTGGTCTAAAATGTTTTTCACAGAAAAATCAAGTTTAACTTTTTGCCCATCCTTTTTGATTAATGTCAATTCTTTTCCCATATTCAGATCAATTAGACAATAATTCGGTAAATCATTTGGCCTTTCAGTAATAGCATAACCGTCTAATTGAACATACAATTCTTCTTGATTGTCACCAATTTTGTCATAATAGCCAACTCCAAAATTATATTTATGATGAGGTTTGAGCTGGTTATCTGTATCTAAATCCACAGCATTTAGATAACTATAACCAAGATTAGCCCTCAAATGGTCACCTAATTCTTTTTTGAAAATAACTTCTATTCCATCAACTCTTGCTGAACCGATATTTAACGGTTTCCAAATTTCGTCATCCCCAGCAGCCCAATTGATTAAATTTTCAGCATTTTTACGGAAAATATTTAATTCTCCCGTAAAATCACCTTCCTCATTTATATATCGCAATCCTGCTTCGTATGCCCATGCAACTTCCGGAACCAAATCAGGGTTACCGGCGACATAGGAATCTGCAGGCCAATATAAATCATCAAAATTAGGCGCCCTGTATGCTCTTCCCACAGATGCATGGAAATTCAACTCATCCTGGAGACGGTAAGAAAAACCAATACGAGGACTAAGTTGATTTCCGAAAATTTGATTGTAATCATAACGGATTCCTGCCGTTACTTTCAGGTCATCCATATCAGAAGGTTGCCAAACATCTTGAACAAATATAGCTCCATTCAAGCTATTATGTTCACCGATATCCGTGCTGTCAACCTGATCATTTTTTATTTCTGCTCCCCAGGTAAAAATATGTTGACTGTCAGAACCATTATCACCAAAAGTGAAATTATAATCAGTGTAATCGAAAGAGAATCCCATAGAATTAGTTTTATGAATGCTCGCACCAGTATGCCCCCACATTCCCGGATTATCAAAAAAGACCCGATGAAAAGAATAGAAACCATTGGCATTAATATTTTTATCTTCTTCTCTTTTCTGCCAGGTTAAATCCAAATTAAAATCTTGATCTTTCTGAATAGCCTCAGGACTTGGATAATCTATTGAACCAGGTAAACCTCGGTTGTAATTATGATATCGAAGCGCTAAGCCTATGTCAGTTTGTTGGTCTAATTTATTAATAATTTTCCCTAAAAAATTAATTTCATCTAATTGACTATTTTCTCGGTCTCCATCAGTAGTAAAATAATTACCTGAAAAATAATAATTTAGATTATCATTGGCCCCCTGATAAGAAGCTTCGTAATCTTGGGCACCATATGTACCCACATTCACGTTTACCGCACCTTTGGAATCACCTTTACCTTTTTTAGTAATAATATTTACTACTCCACCAAGAGCATTAGCCCCATAAATGGCAGAAGCTGGTCCTCGATAAATTTCTATTTTTTCTATTATATTGGCGGGAATCAGCCCTAAATCGATTTTTCCGGTTTGAGGATTATTCATCGGTCGTCCGTCAAGCATGACCAGAACCTGCTCGGGAGATGATCCGCGAATACTAATAGCTTTAATTCCGCCGGCATTTCCGTAATCACTGATTTCCAATCCACTGACAGCACTTAATATATCTGCAAGATTTTCTGCTTGTGCCGCTTCAATTTCTTCTTCGGTGATGACTTCTACGCTGACAATCGAATCCAACACTCTTTCCGGATATTTAGAAGCAATGACCACAATTTCATCCAGACTGAATATCTGATTTTCATTTCCTGAGGCTAATCCTGGTATTACTATAATGATCTGAATTAAGGCAATTATGCCCATGATAAGCAAAAAATGTTTTTTATTTTCCATGAATAAATTCCTTTCTTATAAAATATAAATTAAACTTTTTCAAATCTTATTAATATAAAAGATAAACATGATTAGAAATTTATTTACATGCATGTAGACCTCCTTTAGATTTTTATAATTATAAATTAAATATAATATTCGTAATTGATCGTAAAATTACAATGCTCGACCATCACATGTGGCTTACAAATAAAAAAAGGCTGCTTCCTCTATCTAAACAGGAAGTAGCCTTAAAATTGACGGATAAACGCTAATAAAATAGCAACTACTCTACCCCTATGTCGGAGGATAGTCAAGCAGACAACCAAGGCAAGTCTACTGGCTTCCGGCCCTTTAAAGCATACCATCCTTCCCACCTTATCGGGCAGTGAATGATACAAGGTTATGCCGGTTACAGATACGACAATAGCAACGGTCTTTCACCGTTTTCCTTTTTAATTCTTTCAAAACCAAAGTTGTTGACTATATTTAATTTTAATTTTTGTTATTATAACATGGACATCATCTAATCACAATCATTATCTCTTTTTTAATTATAGTTTTGGAGTACTCTTATTAAAAATCATAAATTTGTTTTATTCAGATGTCCGGAAAATATTGTGTCAGGGGGCGGTTCTTCGTCACACTTCAAGAATATTTATTTACCTCATTGAATCGCCACTAGCGGTTAAAATAATTAGTCCTTTTCAGTTTTTCTACATTTTAAAACTAATACGACAAAGGTTTTGTAAAATCCTTCTTTTTTTAAAAAATAGTTGCGGGATGAGATTCCCGCGCTTTCTTCGAAAGTCCGCAATGATAGAGGGATGAGTTTCCGATTTCGCGGGAATGACATATAGAAAGTTGGGATCAAATCTTTATACTTGACAGTTAATTAAATTATATGTCAAGAATAAAGACCCCATTTTCACTTATAGGAATATCAGTTCTCAGGTTATTTTCATCAAAACCGTAATTAGCCATGGCATGGTTAGTATTGACACTAAACCCTGATACACTTGTCTGAAATAATCTTCATATCTGCATATGCACCACGGTAACGTTCGGGCAACATGAATGCCATGCGAGCCATGATCTGATCGGTCATCTCCCGATAAACGTTCTTCGTTATCTTCATCTCGCTTGCAAGAATGAAAGGTTTCCCAACAATAAAGGTGACACGTGTTCGTTTTAACCTCTTTATATTGTACCAAAAGTTTTCGACTCCGTAATGTGCGACAATCAATATTGGAACACGATTTTGTAGGGCAAGAAAGGCAACTCCCTGGTGGCCCTTTGCCAGCACCCCGGTGCCACTTCTTGTCCCTTCCGGAGCAATGCAGAGGATTTTTTTCTCTTTTAGAGCTTTTCCCGCTTCTTTGAATGTGGAGATGCCTGGGTTTTCTCTATTAACAGGGATAGCTCCCCATTCTTTTGCCAGTACCCTTAGGAACCAATTGTCCTGGTTTTCCTTTTTTGAAATTCCACAGACCTTGCGGGGAAGCAGAAGCGTGTATATGAGCGGGACCTCGAGAAAATTGATATGGTTAATCACAAGAATCAAAGGTCCTTGACGGGGTACAGATTCCAGTTTGGCTCCTTCAACTTTACAAAATATTTTTAATAGTAGTTTGATGATAAAGGTTATAAATCTACCAGTTAATGTCATGGAAGCCTTCTTCTTGTGATTATTTGAAGTGCCGATGGAATTATCTGAACCTTCAGAGCTGTGCCTGCAACACAGATAGTTTCTCCATCAGCATGAGCTGTCATACTTCCTGAAAGTGCTTTTAGGGAGAATTTTTCAGCAGAGTCAGTAAATGTACCACGGTGCCTGCTTTGTTTTCCTTTCATGTAGAGCATCATAGCCTTGAGCAAAGAAATTCTCGTCCCCTGGTGTGTTAGGGTAAGATTAAGCAGCCCATCGCTCATATCTCCATCAGGAGCCATAAAGAAGGCTCCTCCCATCCGTTTCCCATTCATGATAGAAATAAGAGCCGGAGTAAGTATCTGCTGTTTATCTTTGTAAGACATTTCGACTGTCGGAGCTTTGGGGAGCATTACCAACGTTTTAATCGCTGCAATGATATATGATGCCGCTCCATGAAAATGCTTCATTTTTGCCGCCTCCAGCCCGACAATTGCATCAAAGCCGATACCAACACCGTTTCCGAAGTACCGACCTTTAGGAAAGTCACCTCCGGTAATAAGCCCAACATCCATTGGATAAAAAGTCCCATCAAGAAGAAGGCGCATGCTCTCTGTAAGATCGTGTGGAACTCCTGCTCCAAAGGCAAAGTCATTCCCGCGACCAATGGGTAACACACCAAACTGTAAACGATTTTGATGGATTGATGATGATTCAGGTTTACGGGAATTAAACATAAGTCCGTTTATTACCTCGTTAGAAGTACCGTCCCCGCCGGCGGCTACGATTACGTGATCAGGAATATGAGCACTCGACGCGGCTATGGAAGTAGCATGACCGATTCCTTCTGTAAGAACAATTTTGAAATCTGTTGCATTTTCTGAAAAGAACTCTTTTATTAAGGGGATTTTTTTCTTCGCATTTCCCTGATCCGCAATTGGGTTGAGAATGATTGTAAAATATCTGTTCATACCTACTCCTGATCGAGAGCTGTGCCCTAATATTATAAAGGTGAATGTTGTACGAGCTCAATAAACCGGTAACTTTCCCCAGCTTTTATAGGGTTTCTTATAACTAAAGCCCACTATATCTTTTTAGATTATTATATTCAAATATTAAGTTTCCTAAATTATAGATTAGACCTTTAACAGAGTCAAATGAATCAGGATAAAAAATTCATTCTTAACGATCTTTTAAGAAGACCTCAATCAGGGTGTCAAGGGGTTCTTTGGAAGAATGAAAAAGGGGTTCAGGTTTCAACATTTGACATACTGTAATTTCTTAAAATACGATAAAAGCGTAATAAAGGTATGTGCAGTGTAAGCTGAAGTTGTTTTGGCTAACTCATTAAAATTACCAGTCCTTTAATTAAACTCTTTTTTTCGATAAACTTTTTGACATAGCCCTTATAATCAATTTTTCAATCATCCCGACAAACATATTTTTAAAAATATTTATTTCACTATCAATGAAATATTTTTTACTTCTATCCAATAAATCTTTTTCTTTATAATATTTATAATCAGCTGTGAAATATTCTTTTGTATCTATGGCGTGAACTCTCATCATTCTAAATTGTACAAGCTCACCTAATCCGGGAGATTTACGTTCTTTTGTTTTAAGGGAATTATAGAATATCCTTGCTGCTTTATTGATGTCCTTTTTAATTTCATCCGTGTATCGAGGAGTATGTACTAAATAAGGATGGGTAATAATGCCCAGCTTATCAACAAAATTAAAGCCCCAACTACGAGTGATAGATTCAAGATAATTTAGCGTTTCTTTTAATCCCCCTCCTGAACTTGTAGAGACTGCCATAGCAGATTGATTAAAAAAGAGGGGGCGATGAGAAGCATAACTGAAACGATCAATAAAATTCTTCATTAACGCTGTCACACTAAAGACATATACCGGAGAAGCAAATATGATGCCATCCGAATTTAGCATTTGTTCTTCAATCTTAGGCCGATCATCTTTTATAGGACAAAGATGCTCTCCCTTGGTAACACAGGTAAAACATCCTCGGCATTGTTCTAAATTAGTCTCCTTGAGAAACAGATAGTTAAATTCAACGTCTCTTAATTCTTTTATTTTTTCTTCGAGCTGCTTAGTAATTTTGTAGGTATTACCTTTGCCACGTGAACTTCCTACTATTACAAGTACTTTCATTTTTAATTTGCTCCTTATTGAAAATATGCCAAAATAATTTCAGATAACGTTTTGCGGATAAAAAAAGTTGTCTAAGGCAATTTGGGGGAATCTTTGATTTCACTTTTATCCGCTGTTATACGCCATTACCTAAATTTCAATTCCACAAGGACTGTCAAGGGGACGGTTGTTTTGACACTATTCTTACCGTTTCCCGATTTACTCCAATTAAAATAGTTATCTTCCTTTTTGGTAAATTCGATCTTTTTTTTAATTGTTAGATCAAATCTTCTTTTTGTTTAGTATGTTCTCTTCTTTTCAAATCCTCTTTTCTTTTCTCTTCTTTTGTTCAATTAATTGCAAACATTCATCGGCCCACTCTGTCCCGGCAGCAATACTCTTATGCTCCTTCTTAACTATTAAATTCCAATAAAAAGCATGTTTTTTAAGCTTCTTTTCCCGACTATAATCCTTGATCCATTGTGCAACTTTATTTAAGTATCCTAACTGTTCTTCCATTTCCTTTTTATACCTCTTTATTTCAAAGGCTAATTCATCTAACTTTATTTTTGAGGAGAAAAATATTCGCAGTAAAAATCGACTTCTGCTAGCTTCGTTGAGCTGATCAGGAAATTTATTTAGCCAGCTTAAAAAGGTTTCTTTGCCTCCTTTGGTAAGTTGATAAACTTTACGATCTGGCCTTTTTTCCTGGGGTATAATCTCAGATTTTACTAATCCTTTTTCCTCCAGTGTATTTAGTTCCCGGTATATTTGACTCATCTGTGCAGCCCAAAAAAACCCTATGGGATGATCAAGGAGTTTTTTTAAATCATAGCCGGTCATCGGCCCATGACTTAGTAAGCCCAATAAGGCATTTCCCAAAGACATATAATATTACCCTCCTATTAAATTTTATATATAAAAATTATTATATAATACACAAATTGTCAAGGGGACAATCCCTCTATGACATCTACACTGCATTAATTTTAACTGCAACTTGTTCAATTTCCTTATCATCTGAAAGTACTGTTATTCCGAAACCTGCACCAATACCCGGGTCAACAACACCTACACTTATATTTATAGCCCTCCCAAGTATTTTATCAGTTCTGGGTAACATATGTTTGTAATATTTTACTTCTTGCCCATATCTTTCACAAGCAAAAGGGCATTGATATTCCGTTACCGTCTTTTTATCTAATATCTGTTCCATATGATTATAAACATGCCACCCTGAATGAGCGAGAGTTTTTGTACCCAGTTCAGCAGCAAATTTTTCTGCAGTTTTGTTATCTTTAAAAAGTAATGTTAATAATGTAGCAATTTCACCTTCATCATTTATTTTTCTAAATCCTAATTCTTTATTTCCTGAAATGGCATTCTTTAATTTTCTTTTTTTATCACGAAGCATGGATATAATATTGTCTGTCTTCCTTAACTGAGCTAGAGCAACAGCACCGGTAAGCTCATTAATTCTTAAATTCATACCTATTAAACTCCTATGACCAATCTCCAACCCCATTCTATATGGCTTATGACCCTGGTCATGAAATCCAAAAGCACGTTCATATAAATTATCATCATCGGTAACGACAACACCACCATCACCAGTGGTTATAGTTTTATGAATATTTAAAGAAAAAGCCCCTATATCACCTATTGAACCAAGCTTTTTCCCTTTATAGGTTGCTCCGAGAGCCTGGCAGCCGTCTTCAACAACATAGAGGCCAAATTCCCCTGCAATCTCCATAATACTATCCATATCACATGGATTACCAAGCATATGAACAGGCATAATAGCTTTTGTTCTTTTAGTAATTTTTTTTCTAATATCCTTCGGGTCAATATTTAGAGACTCATCAATTTCTGCTAAAATAGGTATAGCTTTGGCATAGATAATCGAAGAAATTGAAGCGATAAATGTATAACCTGGTACTATAACTTCATCTCCTGGTCCAATACCCAAAGTTGCCAGACTTGTGATAAGAGCACCAGTACCTCCATTTACAGCTACTGCATTTCGTGTCCCAATATATTTTGCAAATTCTTTTTCAAATGTTACTACTTTATGCTTAAACATTGGATCGTCTTCCTTGCCATATCTTGATAAATATCCTGTCTCCATTACATCTAACAATTCTTTTCTTTCTTCCTCACCAAAAAAATACGCACCTGGTCCTGGCATATTAACTCCTTCTTATAGATAGTTAGTTAATTTTTTTATATTCTTAATAAAGTCATGTGTATATTAAAATTTTCACTTATTCATCATGTTTAATCATTTTCTGGGTAAATTATTATTTTTATTCCTTTACTTTTGCTTAGTAATTTAATTCCTTCGTGTACCCTAGATAATGGAAGACGATGGGAAACAATGGAATTCTTAGGGTCAAATCTTTTCACTTCAAGAATATATATTTAACTTATTAAATCGCTATCAGAGAGCAAAAAACTAATCTTTTACAATTTTTCTACATCTTAACATTAATACGACAAAAGATTTAAAAAATCCTTCTTTCTAAAAGAAAAAATTACCAAATTATTGAACTGATACAACCCCTGTTACACTTCTTTCCTTTTTCCCCTGGCGCTTGCGTAGATAATGTCGGTGGGCTTTAGCCCGGTTACCACAATCTTTCATACTGCACCAGCGTCTGCTACTATTACGACTCTTATCCATAAATAACCAACCACAAGCATCATCGGCACACTGTTTTACCCGTTTTAAGTGAGGAGAAACCAAAAGATCGGCTGCTGATTTTATTATGGGATCTAAAAAAAGATCCATAGAGTCTGTTTCCGAGCAAAAGGACCAGGCAAACCCATTAGCAGAAGGGATTAGACAGCATGATTTGCCCATTGAGTCTGCCAGATATTTATTAAAGATTGATAGATCGTGACTTGGGGCTTGATCTGTTGTTACCATTGAAGAAAATATACGATAGAGTAATTCTCTTAATTCTATTGTCTTTTCATATACTCGCTTTGCCTTATTTGGTTGCTTTAGAGCTTTTTTAAATAGTATTTGGGCAGTTTTATCTTCTAAGATACCGATCTGTTTGCTCCATGAAATTAAAGCAGAAAAATCATGGAGCATCTCCTTTTTTCTGGTCTTACTATTTCTCCAATCAACAGTGTTAACAAAATCAAGACACAGCTTTCCCTCTCCTAACAAAGGGGTTTCTTCACATTTTTCTCCTTTTAGCATAAAAATTTACCTCTTTTTTATTATAACCAGTAAAAAAGTATTGACAGGTTATAATTTCAATGTTATAATATAACCATCATAATTATAAATACTGGTTATAGGTTTTGTCAAATATATTTTAATGGAGGTGTAGATATGTTTAATTATCAATACTTGAATGATTATGTAAAAGCAAGGCATGAGGAACTCCTTAAAGAAGCAGAAACAGAACGCTTGATAAGAAAGCATCAGGCTGAGTCTCCCAGATCATTTAATGGTCTCTACCTTATCTTAAATAATCTCGGAAAGATAATGGTAAATTGGGGTACCTTTCTGCAAAAGAGATATGAAGGAATTTCCTACACTCAATGCACTCAATCCGGTTGTAAAAATTAAGTAGGACCATAGCTTGGAGTCATATTTTGGGGAATAATAAGGACAGACACCTATTTATTTATTAACTTTCTTCTTAGGCCTCCCTTTTGGCCTTAAGCTAAAAGCCTCTTAAGAAGTGAAAAATATTTTCTTCGATCGGTATCAAAAGCAAATATCTTTTTTCCGAGTTTGTTGGGCATTGCTGTATGCCTGATAAAGAGGAAAAAAATTTTAAGATAACGAGGGTGTTGAATGACCC
>JAUVOA010000163.1 GCA_030599445.1 Atribacterota bacterium
AAACTTTCTGCCAATTTCTCTCAGTTCGAGCCATCTCCCTAACCGACTGCTGAGCTAAAATCGGAAAAATATCTTTACCTTGGAAAGCCTGAAGATGGGCTGGAGTAGCTATTCCCAAGCGATCTCCAGTACCAAAAGATGATTTAAGACCACAAAAAGAAGGATTGAGGTGAGGAAATATTCCTCGCAGTAAATTAAGATTACGGTGATCTAAGTAGCATCTCTTTACTATCAGTTCATATTTATCAATTTTGATTTCTTCTAAATTATCACCTTCAAAATCTTTACAAATTCCATGAGTATCACCTATAACTATTAAATATTTACTGTAATCATCTTTTACCAGAAAAAAGTAATTTTTTTTTTCTGATTTTATAGAAGATATATAGGCCTCATATCTATCACCATAATGCTTATTGAATAAGTGCAAAATATCCTGTTTATTCATTGAATTCTCCTTTTAAATTAAATAACCTTATCTGATTTTTATACATCAAACTCTTTACTGACTCCACTCCACTATTATAAGTTATTTGTCCGCTCGAAACAAGATTTCCTACTGCTTTGCATATTATTCTATCAAAGACCTCAAACCTGCTTCCTTCAGATAAAATCTTTCTTCCATCACAGACTGGGCTACCACTTGAGGTAAGTAAAAAAGAGTTCGCAGTATGTAATAAATATTGTTCCATCACATAAGGAGAATTATTAGCTTTCTTTCCTTTTATACAACCATTTATTTTCGCTATTTAGTAAAGGATATATGACATATAGAGTTAAATTTGCTGCTTAAGTTAAATATGTTGCATTAGATAGTTAGTTTTTGGAAGATAACCATATTTTTTCTAATAATAAATCCATTAGATAAATCTTTTCCTGTATTCTTTTACAGTTTCAATCACAGTAAGAATATTTTTGTCAGGAACATCCCACCCCATATTAATACAGCAAATCCCGCTTTTCTTCGAATTCCCTGATTGCTTAAGCATTTTATTTATATCCTCTTTCACCTCTCCTGGTTCCACTTTCCGTATCTTTACCGGATCGTAACGTAGGTTTAAAAATGCTTTAGGTAGTTTTTCGCGACAGATGGCAATATCAGATCCCCAGCCCACATCAAAAAAGGAAACACCGGGTACTTGAGCATAATTATCTGCATGAATATGCATGTTATTTCCACAGTGATGAATCCCGTAAGGCTGCAGAGTTTTTGCTAATTTAATATCATATTCTAAAAGTATATCCCGATAAGTATTAGCGGAAATCATAACTACTGAACAATTCGAATGTAGATTAATTTCTGGATTAACAAATTTTACCGCTCTATTTACTGAAATAGACGACGTACCTGTTTGATTTTTAATATAATTAACAAAATTTTTAATCGTCTCTGTAATAGCATTAAAAATTCTCCTTGCTCGTTTCGGGTTCTTTAACATATCGATTAAGATTTCATCTCCTCGGATATCTAGTGCTACATTTAAAACTCCCTGCCAATTTATATCACCCATAACATAGCCAAATTTCTTTTTTAGCTGTCCAACCAGCTTTTTTAATTCTTGAAATATCTCGTTTTTATTAAAATTCACAGGCTCAATCTTGTCAGCTTCCTCATCAGATATATTTTTCGATATAACTTGGGGAGAAGAATCTCTACTATATTCTACGTCACAGCCAAACATCTCTGATATTATATATCCCGCTGCCAGATGAACCGCCCCAATACAGGGTCGGTGCTTTAGGTGAGCCTCTTTTTCTATATTATAATTACCGAAACGTTCATTAAGTATTTTACGCATCCTTAAATCGGCCTCTACCCGGGTATCCGGGTCATAGAAAAACTCTCTTTCAAAACTCAAGCCATAGTTTTTATACCACCACTCGGGGTGAAAAACAAAAGTAACGTGCAAAAAGTTCTCTGATTTTTTACTATTTACTGTCAAAATTTTTCCTCATTTCTAAAAAAGATAATACCTATTTTTAATAATGCCCTTCCCTATGATTTAAATATTTACCTCTCAAACAAAAATTCAAATTTACTTCATCTATAGTAAGTTTCCTTTTGTTATAAGCTGGACTAGCACTCGTGGAAAGTAGAGTTGAAACATTTAGTTTCATACTTTTATTAGCTAAAATATTAATTTTATAATTATTACATGATAAAATATTTCCTGGAGAATATATTCTATTGGTTTTTATTAAACCAATAATAACAGCTCGCAATTAACTATAAAAATAATCTAAATACCTTTTTAAAAATCAAGAAATAACTAAAATTCTCATTCTTTAAAAACTATTTCTATTGTGAAAGAAGCTAATTAATATTCAATTTATTTAATGCTTCAATAGTAAGGTGGGCACAATTATCCGGATCAGGCAAAGGAAGTGCCTCCGCGGATACATGTCCCTGGTAACCTATCTTTTTTAAGGTCTGAACTATCTTTGCAAAATCCAGATGACCGTAGCCAGGTGTCCAGCGGTTGCTGTCTGCAAAGTGGACATGGGTAATATAGTCTTTCGCTTGAATAATGCTATCGTAGATCGAAATTTCTTCTATATTCATATGAAAAGTATCTGCCAACAATCCTAAATTAGATGCTCCAACCCGTTTAATAAATTCAATTCCCTCGTTTAGGGTATTAATAAAATTTCTCTCGTATCTATTTAGTGGTTCTAAAGCAAGTCGAACATTGTATTCTTTTGCAAATTCTGTACACTTTCTCAAACAATCAATAGCCCATTCTTCAGCTTCAGTTTTGTTCACACCTTCTTCGATTTTCCCCATTATTGAGCCGATAGTTACCTGGGAATTAAAACGGGAAGCAAAAATTATCTGGTCTTTTATTCTTTTAACTGCCTTTTTCCTAACAATTTCATTGGAATCGGAAAAACTCAAACCCTCTTCTGTGTAAGCTTGTCCTGTACCTATAGTGGGGACTTCTAAATTATTTTCTTTTATTGCCTTAATGACATTTTCCACATTTAAATCTTTAGGATTCCCAACATGCAATTCTGCACCGTCAAAACCCAAGCTCGCAATTTTTTCTATATTCTCTTCTAAATTTATTTTAAAATCCAAGGCTGAAAATATGGTTGATGCATTTGAAACTACTATACTTTTTTTCATCATTAAATACTCCTATTTTTATTTATAATATTTACCTTTTCATTAATCACGAAATTTTACAATTATATCTCTTTTTTACATTTCGTTATTCCAAACACTCAGATATATCATCAAATTTGAGTCGGTATTAATTAGAACATGTATTTTGTCATGATTAATATCCATATGCTAAGGCACCTCCATCAACGGCAAAATCTTGACCGGTTATATATTTCGCGTCATTACTAAGTAAAAATAATACCATTGCTCCAATATCCTTTGTTTCACCAAATCTATGCAAAGGCATACGATTTAATATTTTTTTCTTTCTTTCTTCATCCATAACCTGCTGTGACATCTTAGAAGGAAACCATCCTGGTGCAACAGAATTAACTAATATGTTATCATTTACCCATTCAACAGCAAGACCTCGTGTAATTCCCAGTACAGCTGCTTTTGTCGAACAGTAAGGTACTGCTTCAGAAAACCCCAGGTGAGCTGCCATAGAAGATATGTTCACAATACGCTCAATAAACTTTGTATCTAATTGGTTTATTTAATTCCTATTTTGTTTAAATATTTTAGACTTTGGTAAACTGCCTTATCCGGATCTATAGTATAACCAAATCCCAATTCAACAGTTAAAAAACCTTTATAATTTATCTTTTTCAAATCTAATATTACTTTTTCAAAATTTATATTTCCTTCTCCCGGAATTAGATGATCATCATTATAACCATGATTATCATCTATATGAATATGTTTAATATGATCCCCGAGAAGTCTAACTGCATCTGAAAATGATTCCTTATTTACATTAATATGCCCGGTATCTAAAACTATTCCTAAACTTGGTTTATTTATTTCTTCCAATAATTTTAGAGAATCTTCAATAAAAATTATAATATCAGTTTCAAATTTATGTGCTGGTTCTATCAAAATTTCAATATTATTAAATTTTGCAGCATATTCAAGAATTCTACAGAGACTATCTTTAAAAAGATTATGTCCCGATTCACGACTTTGACCAAAAAGAGTAAACCCCGGACATACAGACACATACTTAATTCCTAATCTATCTGCTATATTAATTGAATGATTAATATAAGATATGCTCGCTTCTCTTATCTTTTTATCTTCTATACTTAAATTTGTAGGATACCGAAATTGGGCTGGAATTAATCCAGAAATTTCTAAATCATATTCTCTAATACATTTTTTTATCTCATTAATTTTTGAATCTGTCATATCATCAGGGAACGCGTGAGGTCTACCGCCCCATATTTCAACTGCATTATAACCTAATTCCGCTATCCTTTTTATACTTTCAACTAAACTATAGCGATAATATACTGCTGTTGAGACACTTAGTTTCATAGTGTTAATTCCCTTCTAATGTCATTAAAATTATTCCTCTATATTTTGCAAATTTCA
>JAUVOA010000261.1 GCA_030599445.1 Atribacterota bacterium
ATGTAATACATATCTCCAAAAGACTCCTATTGCTGTACTTACAACTAGCATTACAACTATTATTGAACATATCTCTTCTTCTATTCTCTTTATAAAGGAATTTGCATTTTTTAATAGAACAAATAATGATTTCATATTTATATTTACCTTCTTTTTTCTGTGCATAAAAAAGTGGGAGCTTCCAAAAGGAAACTCCCACAAACCACTATGGCTTTCTACTCAACCAAGCTTCGGACATAATCAAACAATCCTTCGGTCCACTCTCCTTTACCTTCAAGTTCATGTGCGAGTGGGCGAATTTTTTCAGAAAATGGTGTTGTATCTATTCTTATAAATGCTGTGCTATTTTCCCTCATCATTTCTCTAATATATTCTTCTTCTACTGCTCCTAAACTGTCAGCAAACCACTTTCCTGATTCCTTAGCTGCCCTGATAAATGCATTCTGAGTATCTTTATCTAAACCATTGAATAAATCTGCAGTCATTAATATAACATAAGGGTTTAAGAGATGTTGTGTGAAAGTTAGATAGGAAGCTACTTCCTGAAATGATCGTCCAAAGATGGATTCAATAGGATTTTCCATACCATCAATTACACCCTGTCTTAAAGCCATATATACTTCACCATAATCCATTTGAGTTGGATTTGCACCAACTGCTGCCCAGCTTTTTTGATACATTGGTTGTGGTGGAACCCTTAACAATACCCCTTGAATGTCTTCTATGCTTAGAATAGGTTTCTTGGTAAGAAGATTACGGGGATTTCTAAAGGCATAATTACCTATTAGCTTTACATTTAATTTTTCCAACTCTGCTTTCATTTCTTCAAATCTTTCAGTTTCAAAAAACTTAGCCAGGTGATCATTGCCATCGAAAGCCCAATTCAGACTAAAAATTTTGAAGTTATCAACAACATTCTCTAACCAGGAAATACCACACCAGTAGAGCTGTACTTTTCCATCCATAACTTGTTCCATAACATCACCTGTTTCGCCTAAAGCTGCACCATAATATACATCAACTGTGTATTTTTCACCTGTGTATTTTTCAACCAATTCAGCAAATCTACCAGCAGCTTCACCAGCAGGTTGTATCTGTGCTTCCATCATACCCATTTTTAATTTTTGCTGAGCAAAAGAAACGCTTGTAAATACTAAAACCACTATTAAACTTAAGATCACTGCTAAAGATAGTTTCTTATTCACGACAATAAACCTCCTTTATTTTTAAGTAAACAAAAACCCTTCCGCAATGATAACCAGCACTTTCTAAGTCTACCTGTAAAAGAATACCTCTTGTAGCTGTTTCTGCTATCATAAACCACCTCCTTTATTCTAGAAAAATTATTTGCTTACCTCAGTTAATCACCTTATTTCTCTATTTCCTTAATTTAATAACTGCATTCACAAATCTCAGATCATAATTCGACAACTTTATTAGACGATATGGATTCCAGAATAGCATCGATTACTCTCATCGTCCTTAAAATCTCTTTCCCTCCTGTAAGTGGTTCCCTATTTTCCTTCAAACTCCTAACAAATTCTTTCAATTGAATAGTATAGTTGCTTGGCTCTTGTTTACCATCTAATATACATTTTCCGTTCTTTTCTAATCTGTACCCAAAACTAAAAGCTTTATTTAATGGATATTCACTCAATTTCATCAATCCGCTTGTCCCGATCGCTAAAATTTCATGTATAGCAGGTTTTGTATTCAGAGAAAGATGAATTGAAGCAGTTGCATCACCAAAATCAAGCAATATATCTCCTTCATCAGCAACAGGAAATTTTTTAGCATAATTTATTGAATATACTCTAATAGGTAACCGGTTAAAGAACCACACTACGGTATCAACTGAATGACTACCCTGTAGAAGTGTTATTAATTCACCGGCCATATCTTTCTTATTCCACCAATCTGTCGGAGCTTCTTCAAAAAAAACGAGAAAATTAATAATCATTCTAAATAGTTCGCCAATATCAGCTTCGTCTATTCTTTTTTTCATATCCATTATTTCATCACAAAATCTTCGGCTTTGACCTATCATTAATTTTCTATTTTCTTTTTCGGCTATTTCTGCAATTTTTTGGGCTTGGACATAATTTAAGGCCATTGGTTTTTCTACCAATGCGTGTTTTCCAGACCTAAGTGCATCAGCAGTTATTCGCTCATTCAAATAATAAGGCACACATATAATAACCGCATCTATTTCTTTATCTTTAAGAAGGTCATTATAGTCACTAAATATTTTTTTTACCTGATATTTCCTTGAGAGCTCAACTAAACGTTTCTTGTTTATATCAGCAATTGCTTCGATCACAACTTCTTCTCTTAAATTTTCACATGCCTCAAGATGAGCATGTGAAATTCTCCCACACCCAATAATGCCAAATTTTATTTTTCTTTCAATAACCAATTACACTCTCCTCCTTACGAGAAAAATTTAGTAAATCAAGGATATTAAAAATTATTTCTCCATATTAAAATATTTTATGTTGAATTTCTAAAATTATATCCCAATCGCATAGATATCTTTTTACTTGTCTCAATAAGAGCTTCTTTTAGATCATTTTGTGCATTTTTATCTATCCTGAAAATAGGACTTGAAATACTAATGGCAGCTATTACTTCCCCTTGATAATTCCTAATGGGGGTAGCTATACAACAAACATCCTTTTCGTTCTCTTCTCTATCTAAGGCAAAACCCTGTTCTCTTACTTTAGCAAGTTCTTCTTCTAATTCCCTTTTATCGGTGATGGTATTCTCGGTAAGCTGAGGAAGTACTTTTTTACCTAACATTTTCTTTCTTGCTCCTTCGGGGAGATAGGCTAATAACACCTTCCCTAAAGCAGTACAGTGAAGGGGGGCTCTTCTACCCACGTAAGAGCACATCCTTATGGTTTGAGAAGACTCCTCTTTGGCCAAGTAAAGAACTTCTCCTTCTTCCAAAATCCCTAAATGAACAGTTTCATTACACTGATCTACTAACTCTTTTAAATAGGGAGTAGCCTCTCTTACCAGGTTCATTTGGCGAAGTTTGGCCATACCCAATTCTAATGCCTTCAGACCTAATTGGTATTTCTGGGTATGGGAATCTTGTTC
>JAUVOA010000213.1 GCA_030599445.1 Atribacterota bacterium
AACCAAAAAATGTACTTGAAATCTCCCTCAACCGCCCGGATAGAATTATCTTTATGGGGGAGAATATTGGAGTAACAGCTACAGAATTTTCTTTAATTCATCTATTGGCCCAGCACAATGAGCAGGTAATGAGCTATGATGAACTTGTAGATGAGCTTTGGGGAGATGAAGAAAATGCTATTTATAGTCGGGTAAGCTATCATTTTTCTAAAATCAGAAGTACTATTTTAAAAACTATCGGAAAAAGCAAAAGAAATAAAGAAAAGGTGAAAAATATCTTTAAAGTAATCTCTAGAAGGGGGATAATGTTGAATTTGAAAGAGGAAAAATTGAAAATTAGTTAATTTTTTTGACTTTTCTCTCTCATTTAAGATAAAATTTACTTCAATTTATTAAAAAATAATATTTTTTTTCTTGATTAAAATCCAGATAACCGTTGTGTTATCTGGATTTTTTTTATTCCTTTAACTCTTAAATGAAGCAAAGAAAAAACAAAGAAAAAACAAAGAAAAATCATAGAGAAAACTCGATACATTAAAAATTATTTATGATGTAATTAAACTAGTCGTTAGCAGGACAGGCGTCTGCTTGCCTTTCTAAAGGTAGGGGCTTGATTCATCAAGCCCGCTGAAAGGGGAAGCGGGGCGGATAAATCCGCCCCCTACAAAAGATTTAAAACTAAAAACAGATAACCAAAAACTATTTTCGATGAAGGGGGAAAATATGGAAAAAGAATTTCTTGTAAATCAAAAACAATTAACCAAAGAAGGGTATGTTATCGTCTCATCTTATTTTTTAGATTATTGTGTAGAGATATTGGGAACCGGACCAGGTATGCTCTATATTCAATTACTTAATTATTGTCACAAGGGTAAAGATCTAGCCTGGCCTACTTTGGCTACCTTGGGCAAGAAAATGCAATTTACCCCAAAGTCTATAACCAAATTTCACCAGATATTATTAAAACACGGATTAATAAAAAAGATAAGCAAAGGAAAGACTGCCTCAGGTAATTATATGAGAAACATTTACCAAATTACTCCTCTTCATATGGTAAAAAATACCCTATCCATAGGAAATAATTTCCCCCATATAGAGGAAAATATTACTCCTAACATAGGGAAAAAATTACCCATAAACAATACCAATCTTAACAATATCAATTTAACAACAACAAATAAGGAAAAAGATGCTGCTGTTGTTGCTGTTGATTTTAAAAAATTAAAAGAGAAAGGAGAAGAAAAGATGCAGGCAGTTAGAGAACAGTTAAGGGATTTAGATATTGAGGGGAAATTTATCGAGCAATTATTAAAAGACTATCCCCCAAGAAAGATAGAGGAGAAAATAGACCTGCTGATGGAGAGGAGGAATATTAAAAGCCCTGCCGGCTGGCTGAGCGCTGCCCTGAAGAACGATTACCAGGGTGGGGAAGAGGAAAGATATGATGAAGAACCCGCAGGGCAAGCGCCTCGCCTGTCAACAGAAAACAAGAAATTTTTATCCAAAGAAGAAGCTCTGCAACAGATTCAACTAGCCAAAGATAGATTGGATGCTATCATTCCCAGTTATCAAATAAAAAGAAGATGGTAAAAGAAGAAAGGAGAAAATATATGTCAGAATTAAAAAAACTAATCGCTAAAGCTAAACAAAAAGACGTAAAAGCAATGGGAGATTTATTCAATCAATTTAAACCATTATTAAAATCAAGGTCAAAAAAATATTCCAAATATGGCCAGAAATATGAGGATGTTTTCCAGCAAGCAGCATTAATTTTTATCCTTGCTGTCTATGATTACAAAGAAGAGAAAAATATTCCTTTTGCCGGATATATAAAAAAGCGTATTAATTGGGGATTGTATCATTATTATCGCCGGTATATGCAGAGAAAAATTGAAGTCCCTTCCGGTTTAGATCCAATAAGTTACCACCGTTAATTTAGCAAATGTGACTAATCATTTAAGAATAATAACTAATAAAGGAGAATAATGCCCTTGAATAGATTAGAAAACATTTTAATAGGAGTAGATTTGAAAGAAGGTTATACTCGCTTAACCAAAAGAGAAAAGAATATTATCAATCTTTATTATCTTGAAGGATATAAAGATAAAGAAATCGCTTCTTATTATAAAGTTACTCGAGAAAACATATGTAAACTTCGAAAAAATGGGCTCAAAAAATTAAAAAAATATAAAAATATTTAAAATATTATTTTCAATAGGTTACTTTTTCCCCTCTTTTTTGGATCTATATAAGTAGAGGGAGTTTTTAGCTTACGCTAAAAACAGTGATGAGTAATTAGTAACGAGTGATAAGCCTAAAAGTCGAAATGTCATTGCGAGCCCTGATTTATCAGGGCGCGGCAATCTCGTAATTTGATGAGATTGCTTCGTCGTTTCACTCCTCGCAATGACAAATCGGGCAATTTCTAAATCTTTTAATTGCTCATTACCCCTCACACATTACGCAATTAACCAGCAGGTTAATTGCTAGAAAGGAGGTGAAAATAAATGGCCTTAGTAGTAACCGTTCCCCGTGATTCAGCTTTACAATTTAGACTGGTAGTAGGCACCAATCCGGAAACCGGAGCACCTATTATTAACAGCAAGACCTTTACTAAGATTAAGTCTGCTGCTTTAGATCAAGATGTCTATGATGCAGCTACCGCTTTAATAGGTTTGCAGAAGTACACCGTAGATGAGATCAGACTGGAAAAAGAATCTCAATTAACTGAGTAAGTTTTTAGCAGAGCTAAAAGCAGTGATGAGTAATAAGTAACGAGTGATAAGCTTAAAAGTTGAAATGTCATTGCGAGCCCTGATAAATCAGGGCGCGGCAATCTCGTAATTTAATGAGATTGCTTCGTCGTTTCACTCCTCGCAATGACAAATCGGAGAATTACCAAATCTTTCAATTACTCATTACCTGTCACATATTACGCAATTAACCGACAGATTAGTTTCTAAAAAGGAGGTGAAAAAATAAAATGGCAACCGCATTAGGTGAAGTAACAAGTTATAAGAGACTGTATATGCAGTATAGAGATAGTGCAGCTAAAACCATAAACCTTACCTTGAATAACCCCAAGAACGTAGATGACGGAGACTATGCCGACTTTGCAGCACAAGATGTGGCTATTGAGGGAGTGATGGATACTATCATCGCCAAGAACATCTTCCATAATAATGGGAATGACTTAGTGGCTAAAGTCAATGCAAGAATCCTTGATTATAAGTCTACTGATGTTATGGATGTGTAATATAAATAAATTAATATAAATTTCTCCTTGGAAGGGCCGCGGACCTTCCCTGGTAGAGAGAAAGGAGTAATAAATGATAGAAGCATTTGTCACTAAATATTTATTAGATTTCGCTCTTGTTTTTCTGGTCGGTCTGTTCTCTAAATTTATGATCAGTAAGTTTGGGCAAGATAGGGCAGGTAAAATAAAAGAAGCTATTCTCGCAGCTATGCTCTGGGCTGAAGAGGAGCTGGGGATAGGGAATGGTGAGGAAAAATGGAAAATAGCCTGGGTAAAATTAATTGAAATATTAAGGAAGCAAAAAGTTACCTTAAAAGAGGGTGAAATTTCCTATGTAAAGGATCTTATGAAAGCTACTGTTCCGGAGGTGAACGAAATTATCTATAAGGCTATG
>JAUVOA010000292.1 GCA_030599445.1 Atribacterota bacterium
AAATTGACAAGGAAAATTCCTCAATTTTTTTTATTTCAATCAAACCGCCACCAACCGAAATAGCTTTTAAATGAATCTTTTTGCCTTCTTGATCGGCTAACATTATTTTTATGGTATTGTGATGATCAGCAATATAATCGGTAATTTTAAATTTTATATCTATATTTTCTCCTCTTGCCTTCTCCAAAGAAATAGGCATAGCCTGGTCGTCCGGTTTTAATCCTAACAATCCTGCAGCAAGACCAATATCGGTTCCTTGAGAATGATAAGTAGGGGCGATAGCCCCCTGTCTTTCAAATTCAATCACAACATTCTTTAATTTCCTACCTAATAACTGACGTGCAAGATTACCAATCCTGACCGAAGCAGCCACATGAGAACTAGAAGGTCCTCTCATAATCGGCCCTATAGCATCATTAAAAATACTGGCTGGTTGTTTTTTGATAAAATCACCTTCTTTTATTTCATAAATTCAATAGCCTTTTCTAATAACCGATCAATTTTTTTACAGTATTCTTTGCTTAATGGTAAACGAGGAGAACGAAAATTACCTCCATTTGCTCCTCTTCTATCCATACAATATTTTACTATCTGAACTAACTTACCTGAATCTTCAAGCTCAATACATAAAGGCAATATAGCATTATAAATTTCTTTTGCTCTTTTATAATTTTTATTAATCACAGTTTCTTCGTAGATTGCCGATGATAGTTCAGGTAATGCATTACTGATTACCGACACCCAACCCTGAGCTCCAAGAAAAAATGATTCGAATACAAGCTCTTCACTACCACAGAAAGTAATAATATTTCCATGGCAAAGCCGTTCGATTTCTCTTAAACGAATGATATCACCAGTAGATTCTTTAATATATTTAATATTTTCTTTCTCTGCTAATTTAAGAATAGTTTCTAACTGGATATCCACTCCAGATGTCCCTGGGTTGTTATAAATCATAATAGTAATATGGACAGCATCTGATATTGTCTCATAGTGATAAATAATTTCTTCCTGTAAAGGATTAAAATAATAAGGCGGTAGAATAAGAACAGCGTCAGCTGCAATCTTTTCAGCATGCTGAGTATATTCTAATGTTTTAGCTGTTGTTTCTGAAGTTGTCCCAATACATACGGGAACCCTATTTTTTGTAACTTTAACTACAAATTCCGCTATTTTATAGCGCTCCTTTTCGGTTAAACTAGCCATTTCACCCGTACTACCCAGAGGAATCAATCCATGTACATCTTTTTCGATATACCATTCAATATTTTCTTCCATTGCCTTAAAATTAATATTTTGATTTTCATCAAAAGGTGTAACCATTACGACAAAAGTCCCTTTTAATTCTTTTGTTTCTTTCTTCACAAAAAACCTCCCCGAGTTTAATTTAATTTTTATTTTCACTCTTTTTTTAAATTTATTCTATAATATAAATAATGATTTTATGATAATCATTGATTATTAGATTAGATAATATCAAGATCATGCAGTTTTTCAGGTAATGGTTTACCAGTTTGTTTATCCCATCCTCTAGCCTCGTAATATTCATCCAGCATCTCTTCAAAATTCTTTATCTCACAGCCTTCCTCATCTTTGTAGTCACCAAATTGGGGTAAATTTTTCATTCTTTCCGGCAATAAATCGTCCTTTCGAGAGAACCCTTCCCTCATATTAAATAACCTCTGTAAATTATATACTCTTTCTCCAATTTTTAACAAATCTTTATCAGATATATTCCAGCCAGTAATGGTAGATAATATCATTGCTAGATGTTCCAATGTGCAACCTACGTACATCATAAATTTACAAATATTTAAAACATCTGGTATAATTAAACCATCTTGTAATAATTTTACTATCTTACCTTTTCCTTTTTCTTCCCATCTATCCACTGTCTCTGGATCAGGAACACCATACTTTATCATCCCGAAATCCATTTTCCCCGAATCATACCCCATAGCCTCCAATGGATGAATATGGCACATTCCCCGATTTGCAGTTCCGTAGGTAATAGCTAAAGCTTTTCCCGATCTAGGATCATGAGCAGGGGCTTCCAAGCCTTGTCCATGAATGGCAAATTCTTCTGAACCATTTCCCAGTTTTTGGGCAGCTTGTTTGACTCCATCAGCAAGAAGTGATCCAATTCCATCCCTCAAGGCGATCTTTTTAACCAAAATCGGTAAAACTTCTGCATTACCCCAGGTTAAATCTAAACCATCAACATCATTTTGATTAAGTATACCTTTTTCATAACATTCCATAGCAAAAGCTATCGATGCACCAACTGAAATTGTATCAATCCCATATTCATTGCACAAATAAGTGCAATTAACCGCTGCATCTACATTTTCATTTAACACAAAAGCAGTAAATGCGGCTATTGATTCATACTCTGCCCCTTCATGTACAGGGGTTTTATATTGTCCATTTTTAACGTGTACAATTCTTCCGCATGCTATAGGACAACCCCGATAGCACATATTATTTTTAATTAGATTGTTATGGGAAAAATAATTATATATCTCCTCTCCTTTCCCCCATGAGTTAGACTGCCAGTTTTTGGTAGGAAAATCCCCTTCAACATCAATCCCCGGCATATCTCCTATAGTTCCGCGTTCTTTAAAAGCGGTGGTATTAGGATTTTCTTTTACCACCTTTATTGCCATCCGGACAGCTTTCTTAAATTCTTCAGGTTGAGCGGGAGTTATTTTATTTATCCCTTTAACCGCTATCGCCAGTAGATTTTTAGAGCCCATTACTACACCGGCACCACATCGACCTGCAGCACGACCTCCAAACATCACAGTAGCATACTTTACCAAATTTTCTCCGCCTGGGCCAATACACATAACTTTAAAATCTGAACCA
>JAUVOA010000130.1 GCA_030599445.1 Atribacterota bacterium
ATTAGATAAAGTGCGGGCAGTAAATTTGGGTAATCCCGAAATGTATGATTTTGATATAACCATGCAAAAATTTATAGATTATAAAAAATGTTATTTTGGCTTATGGCCTAAAGAAGATGAAGAAACCTTAGAGGAATATATCTATAGGATGAAACAAGCTACGGGAGGAGGCAGAGTAGGCTTTATACTTCATTTTGATGAAGCAATGTTTCTAGAATATTCTTGCCAAGATATTTTACAAAAGTGGAAAGAAATAATGAGAAGTTCAAACTAATAGATGAAAATTAAATAAAATTAGCACAATTTAATATAATTTTATAAATATTTATTAAAAAAAAGGATTTTTTAAAATTATATTGTATAAAAGTAATAGAAAAACATATTATATCTTCTTTACCTGAGTATTATAGTTATTTTGTAAATATTATATTTCAAAACATTATATGGCAAGATTAATTTATATAAAAATAACCTATTTACTTAATAATATAGCCTTGGTAAATTCTTATATTATGATGAGTAAATTTTACATCGGATAGGCTAAAAAGGAGGTGTTGAAGAAGGTAAAAAATTTGCTTAGTAAGCATGGGAGACAGAAAGTAATTTTAACTTGAAAAAAAATATATAGGAGGATTTTAAAATGAAATTCAGAAAATTAGAGATTATTTTGGTTGTCTTTGTTTTGGTTTTGGCTTTTAGTTGTGTAAATGTCTTTGCTGCTGATGTTAAACTTACTTGGTCCTCAATAAGTGTGCCGGGCGATGCTCATACTGAAGCAATGGGGGTCTTCGAAGAGGAAGTAGAAAATCTTTCAGCGGGACACATAACCGTAGACCTTTATATTGCTGGTGCAATCTATACCCAGGAAGGAGAGTTAGCAGCCGTTCGAGAAGGAACTCTTGATATGGCCTATTATAGTGCCAGCTGGTTTGCAGAATTTGTTCCCTATGTATCCATGATTGGAGCTGTTTATACCTTCAGTGGTTTTAAACATATGGATAGAGTATTAAATGGAGAGATTGGGAAAGCGATTTTTGAAGACATTGCCCAGAAAACAGGGATAAGACCTCTTGGTGCATTCTATCTTGGTACAAGACAGTTAAATCTGGTAGAAAAAGTAGGTGAAGTTAGAACACCGCAGGATCTGAAAGGTGTCAAATTGAGAACACCTGCCAGCCCTGCCTGGATCGCTCTGGGCAAAGCTTTAGGTGGTAACCCCACTCCTATGAGTTTTGGAGAGGTATATATGGGCTTGAAAACTGGAGCTATTGATGGTCAGGATAACCCCTTACCCACCGACAAGAATGCTAAATTCTATGAAGTAACCAAATATATTGTCCTTACTGACCATGTGGTTAATTCAGTATGGCCCAGCATCAATGAAAAAAAATGGCAATCCTTAAGTGATATAGATAAATTAATAATAAGGAAAGCCATAGAAAAGGCACGAAAGTTCTGTGCAGAAACCAACTTAAAAGCTGAATCGGAATTAGTCGATTTCTTTAAAGGAGAAGGTTTGATTGTCATTGAAGATCCGGACAAAGGGGCTTTTGCAGAATATGCGAAATGGTCCTATCAGAATGAAAGTAAAGAAATCTCAAAAGATTGGGACATGGAGCTATATGAAAAAATTCAGGCACTAAAATAATCAACAAGACTAGTTAAACAATTTTGTAGGAAAAGAACAAGAAGGGTTTCATTAATTATGATGAGACCCTTCTTGTTAAAGGAAAAAATATAGTTATGGAAAAAAAGAAATTTTGGAAGCGATTAGGAATATTTATTCTGGATTTTTTTGAAGTATTTACACCAGCAATTACCTTTTCTTTATTATTTATTGCTTTTATGGCTCAAGTATTTTTCCGTTATTTTTTGGTTCCTCTTACCTGGCCGTTAGAATTTACACTTATAGCTTTTATCTGGACAACTCTATTTGGAGCATGTTTTGCCATGCGTGATTCTTCTCATGTAAAGTTTAGCCTAATTTATGATATGTCAAAACCTAAAACTAAAATATGGATGAGAATTATTGGGAATGTCTTATTAATTTTCTCCTTCTGTATTGCTCTATTTCCTACTTATCGATATATTGATTTTATGTCTTTTAAAAGATCTAACGTGCTTAAGATTCCTATGAATATAGCTTTTAGTCCTTTTATTGTATTTATGCTAATTATGATTGGACGAATAGGATACAACCTCTTTATCGATTTGAAAAAACTTTATAGAGGAGAATTATAATATGAATTTTCCCCTATTTATTTTCTTATTATGTTTTGTTTTAACTTTTATATTAAGGATACCTATTGCCTTAGGGATGCTAATGAGTTCGATCTATTATTTTGCTCTTGCTCCGGGTCCTGCTACCGGATTACAAATGGCTGCAACGCAATTCCTTACCCAGCTTAATGTAAAGTTTATTCTCATTGCTGTTCCTCTCTTTGTTTTTGCTGCCAAAGTAATGAATACTGGGAAAGTTACTGAAATGGTTTTTATATTTGCCAATACTTTAGTGGGTAAATGGAGGGGAGGAATGGGCCATGTCAATGTGGTTGCTTCTATCATTTTTTCCGGAATGACCGGTTCTGCCGTTGCTGATGCTTCAGGTTTAGGTATTATGGAAATAGAAGCCATGAGAAAACATGGTTATGAAGATAGTTTTAGTTGTGCAATTACTGCTGCTTCAGCAACTATTGGACCCATTTTCCCACCTAGCATTCCTATGGTTTTTTATGCTATGCTCTCCGGTGCTTCCATTGGTAATCTTTTTCTGGGAGGTATGGCACCAGGTATATTAATTGGTCTGGCTTTAATGGCTTATATTGCCTATATAGCCAAAAAGCGAAATTACCCCAGGGGAGAGAAATACACCTTAAAAGAATTTATTAGAAATATAGCTATAGCATTTCCGGCTCTTTTAACGCCGGTTATATTACTTGGAGGTATTTACAGTGGTATTGTTACTCCAACCGAGGCTGGCGCCCTGGCTGGATTCTATGCTGTTATTATTTCATTTTTTGTTTACCGAGCTTTAGGTTTAAAACAATTAATTGAGGTTATTATTGATACCGTAAAGACAACAGGTACTCTAACTATTATTGTTGGTGCTGCATTTTCCTTTTCTTACATCGTTGCTATAGAGCATATTCCAGACATGTTTGCCAGTATTCTTTTAGGAGTTACTACCAATAAGTACCTATTACTTTTAATTATTAATATCCTTTTTATAGTCTTGGGAATGTTTATTGATACTATGTGTATTACTCTGGTATTTATTCCCATGGTCTTACCGCTGGTAAAATCTCTGGGAATTGATCTGGTTCATTTTGGGGTAGTGATTGTACTTAATATGATGATTGGTTTATCTACTCCTCCTTTTGGTATGTTACTTTTTATCGTATCCGGTATTTCTGGTACCCCTCTTAAGACAATTATAAAAGAAATCTTCCCCATGCTTTTAGTGCTTATTGGTGTTCTTTTCTTGATTACCTATGTACCGGTCATTGTAATGTTTATTCCTAATACTTTTGGCAGGTAAATTTGGTTCATCAAGCATATAAGATTAATTAGACTCAAAAAGGATGAATTATATAATATATAATTTTCTTTAGCGAGATAAATTATATAATATTAAGAATTGAAAGAGGCAAATATATATGTTACCTAAAGAGAGAATTTATAAGGCAATTTCTGGTGATACTCCAGATAGAGTACCATCTATACCTAAGATATGGGTTGATTTAGCAACCAATTTAACTAAGACAAATTTAAAAAAAGTCATTGAAGATCCTCTTACCGCTTTACAAGTTATTATCGATGCTGCACTTATGGTAGGAGCTGATGGAGCAAGACAATTTCACTTTCCTAAAAGAAAAATAATTTCTGAAAATGATAGAGTTTTTGAAATAGATAAAAAAGGGAATTGTTTTGGAGAAATAGATATGATGGGTGGATTAATGACTCGGCTCAATAATGCAAGTGATTTCAAATTAGAAAACCCTAATCAAATGGCTTTTCATCATTATTGGATCTGTGATAAGGAACCCATCATAAAGAAATTAAGTGATGTTAAGAGGATTACTATTCCTGATAAATCTTTTTATGAGGAAATTGGTTGTTGTAAGCGTCAAAGGAAGATGATTAAATGGGCGGGTGATCGTATCTGTCTAATAGGTGACTGTGATTCTGCTACTTTAGCTTTTTACGTTAATTTACGTGGTTATAATAATGCAATGATTGATTTAATAGAACAACCAAAATTAATACATGCAACTATGGATAAAGGAGTAGCTATTGCTGTAGAAAAAGGCAAGTTTAATATTGATTTAGGTCTTAAAATATTAAGATTAAATGATTCAGTAGCTAATATGTCAGTTATATCTCCTACTCATTGGCGTGAATTTATTTTACCTCATATGAAAGATGTATGTGATGAACTACACCATTATGATCCTAAAATTAAGATTTATTGTCACATTTGTGGTAATATTCTGCCTATTGTAGAATCTTTAATTGAGACTGGCCTTGATTGTATCGGTCCTCTTGATCCTCTGGGAGGTTTTATACCTGGTCAGGTAAGAGAAATTGTTGGTGAACGTGTTTCCTTGATGGGTGGAGTAAATACTCTTTCCTTTATCAATAACACCCCTAAGCAAATTATTGAAGAAGCCAAAAGATGTATATTCGAAGCAGGTAAAAAAGGAGGATATATTCTTAGTTCTGGCTGTGTAATACCTCGAGGGGCAAGTAAGGAGAATTTGAATGCATTAAGAATTGCTACTGAAAAATATGGAGTCTATCATAAGGGGATCCTAAATGATAAAAGAAAAAATTAAGGAACCTTAATAAAGGTTAAAATAGTATATACGTATAGCGCTTAGGTCGTTCCTGCTATAGTTTACTCTTGTGGAAATGGGGCTAAAAGTGATGTTTTGGAAGTTTATTTTAGTTATTATTAGCTTATAAGATATGTTATTGAGATAGAAAAGTATTGGTTGTTACTTATAACATTTATATAGCTCATATAATTGATAATAATAGATTTTTTATTTTTGGGCGAGGTAATCTAATGACTGTATTGAAATTAAGAAATCATATTCCCATAAGTG
>JAUVOA010000004.1 GCA_030599445.1 Atribacterota bacterium
TCCATTTTTTATTTCCCGGGCAATTTCCGTACCAAATTGGAAGTTTATCCTCTTATCATCTATGCTCCAGCTCTTATTATAATCTAAATATAGACCTTCCTTTATATCTCCTATAAGCTCATCCAGCTCTAAATTTCCCGGTAATAAGTTGATATTGGTCATCCTAACCAGAGGTATCCTGTTCCAATTTTCTGCTCGGGCAGCCCCATTGCTAGGCTGTCCCAATTTAAAGGCATCTTCTCTGGATGTTAAATAACCCACAAATTTTCCTTTGTTTACCAGAAAACTTTTACAGGCGGGAACACCTTCGTCATCATAACCGAAAGTTCCTAATCCTCCCGGAACAGTTGCGTCAGCCACTATAGTCACTTCCGGACTTCCGTAGGTGAAATTATTTAATTTATCCAGGGTTAAAAAACTTCCTCCGGCATAGCTAATTTCCTTCCCCAAAACCCTGTCCAATTCTACAGGATGCCCGCAGGATTCATGGACCTGTAGCGCAAGTTGAGATCCTCCTAATACAATATCCATTATCCCTTCCGGGGCAGGAGGAGCAGCTAATAATTGATTAGCCTCTTCTGCAACTTTTTCTGCGTTTTCTAATAGATTCATCTCTTCGATAAATTCATATCCTCGGGTAGCATAATCCCCTCCAAAGCTGGAAGGATAGGAACGTTTTTGAAAATCTCCTTCACCGATAGCATAAGCAGCAATCCCCCCTCCGGATTCAAATATAGTCTGTTCGAGTTCAGAACCTTCGGTAGATACAAATATTTTATGAGTCTTATAAAAACTAAATGAACCTTCGCTTTTCCTTACTTTATCTTTTATCATCATCTTGGTAGCTTTTACCAAAAGGTCTATCTTTCCTGCAGGACTAACCTGGAAAGGATTTTTAGTTATTGGAGTAATGTAAGTGTCGATATGCTTATCTTCGGAAGCAAGCCTAACATCTTCTTTTTTAGTAAGGGCAGAAGCTCGGGCAATATCCAAAGCTTTAGCAGCTGTTTCCTGTAAAGATACTTTGTCTAAATTATTAGAAGCAGCGAACCCCCAGGCACCATCTGCTAATACTCGTATCCCTACTCCTCTATTAGTTGAGACATTATAGGAAGAAAGGATACCATTTTCTACTTCGATGTTCTCCTTTTCAGTTTGAACAAACCTTAAATCAGCATAGTTTGCTTTTGGTTCTAACCAATCTAAAATGTTTTTCAATATTTTTTTCATTTCATAAATAACTCCTTTCTCTATTAATTTTACCATTGGTCAGTATATTTAATCAAATAGATAATGACAGGCAACTTGATGCCCTGATTCTACTTCTTTTAAAATAGGTTCCTCTTCCTGGCATCGGGGTTTAGCATAAAGGCATCGGGGATGGAATCTACAGCCTGGAGGAATATTGGCGGCTGAAGGTATTTCCCCTTTGATAGGCACTTCTTTAATAATATTAGATCTTCCGGGAATAGGTTCACAAACAGCGGCAATTAAAGCTTTAGTATAAGGATGAAGAGCATTATCGATAATTTCATCTGCTCCTCCCATCTCTACAATCTTTCCCAAATACATAACTGCGATTCGGTCAGTAAAATAACGAGCTGTAGAAAGATCATGAGTGATATATAAATAGGTTAAACCTAATTCTCTCTGCACAGTCTTCATCATATGAAGTATCTCTGCCCTCGTAGACAGATCAATCATAGAAACCGGTTCATCAGCTACAATCATACTCGGTGACAAAACCAGAGTTCGCGCAGTAGCCACCCTTTGACGTTGTCCCCCGCTTAACATATGGGGAAAACGTTGCATAAATTCTTCAGGAGGTATAAGCCTAACTTCTTCAAGGGAGCGACGAACAATTTTTTCTCGTTCTGCTCTGGTTTCACCCACCTGATGGATAATCAATGGTTCTTCAAGGACTTCTTGGGCTCGAAATCTCGGATTCATAGAAGCATAGGGGTCCTGGAAGACCATCTGAACATTTCTTCGGTATTCTTTAAGTTTATTAGCCTCGAGATGGGTTACATCTTTCCCTTTAAATATTATCTTTCCATCGGTAGGTTCCAAAAGTTTCATAAGCAATTTTCCGGTAGTGGTTTTTCCACATCCTGATTCCCCCACCAGTCCAAATATTTCTCCTTGATTAATGTTAAAAGTAATATCATCTACAGCCTTCACCCATACATATTCCCCTTTTAAGATTTGAGTAATAGTTCGTCTTACTGGAAACCATTTATGAAGATTTTCGATTTTAATAATAGGTTCACTCATAATGATTCCTCCAACAAGCTATCCGGTGTTCAGGCTCCACCTCAATTAAGGGGGGCTCGTCTTTTTTACATCTTTCCATTGCCTCTGAACAACGTGGATGAAATCTGCACCCCGAAGGGGGATCAACCAAATTAGGTGGGGTACCGGGGATAAAAGAAAGTTCTTCTACTTTTTCATGGAGTCGGGGACTAGCCTTAAGAAGCTTTTCCGTATAAGGATGACGCAGTCCCTGTTTCCCATAAATCTGTTCATTTGTTCCAATTTCCACCAGTTTACCGGCATACATTACTAATAAGCGATCGGCAACTTCTGCTTCTGTAGCCAGGTCATGAGTAATAAAGATCACTGATAAACCTAATTTTTTCTTTAATCTCTTTATAAGATTTATAATCTGGGCCTGAACTACCACATCTAAGGCAGTGGTAGGTTCATCACAGATCACAATCTTTGGTTCTAAAAAGAGGGCAGTAGCAATAACTATCCGTTGTTTCATGCCTCCGGACAGCTCATGAGGATACCTGCGAATTGTATCCTCGGGAAGTCCAACTAAATTTAAATAATTTATTATGCATTTTTTCGCTTGAAGACGATCTATATTCTTATGTTCTTGAATGGTCTCCATCATCTGTTTTTCAATAGTATATACCGGGGTAAGACAATTCATCGCTCCCTGGAAAACCATGGAAATCTTTTCCCATCTCACTTTTTTTCTCATTTCATTCTCAGATAGGGGTATAATATCTTTCCCGCCTATTAAAATCCTACCACCGATAATTTCCCCGGGTGTAGGCACCATTTTCATTAACCCTAAAACGGTAGTTGTTTTACCACATCCTGATTCTCCTACCAGACCGAGAGTTTCTCCTTTTTTTAAAGTAAATGAAATATCATCAACCGCATAAACTATTCCTTTACGGGTAAAAAAATTAATCTTTAAGTTTTCTACTTTTAGAACATTATCTGTATCTACCATTTCACCTCGTCCTTAATTTGGGATGTAAAATTTTATCCATAGCAAAACCGATAAAAGCAAAAGTCATACCCATTAAGGCTATAAATAGACCGGGAGGAACAACCCACCACCACAGACCATTTAATACCGCACCTCCGGTTAGAGCATCATGTAATATTTGCCCCCAGGTTACAATTGTTGAATCACCCAACCCCAATAAACTGATCGATGATTCATAGACAATGGCACTGGGTACATAAAGTGCCATCGAGGCAAAGGCATAAGGGATAAGTAAAGGTATCATATGCTTAAATATTATTCTGCTGCTTGAGGCACCAAAGGCTTGGGCAGCCTCAATATAGGTCTCTTCTTTAATTTGTAAACCCATGCTTCTTACGGTTTTTACCGGTCCTACCCAGAAAAAACAACTCATCATGAGAATCATTATCCAGATATTAGGTTTAAAGATGGCGCTCATCACTATTAAAACGGGAAGCAAAGGGACACTTAAAAAAAGTTCGAAGATTCTTTGCATTAATGAATCTTTCCATCCTCCCAAATAAGCACTCACTACTCCATAGGTTACCCCGATAGAGACGGCAGTAAGAGCAGTTAATAGTCCGATAAGCAGGGCCCATTTTACCCCGGCTACAACCCCGCTCCAGATATCTCTCTTGGAACTATCTGTCCCCAGCCAACCAGATACGCCTCCGGAAAAAGTAAAATAGATATCTTCTACTACATCATTCTCAGCAGGTAGAATAATCTCAGCTATCAACTTGTAAGTCCCTTTAAGAGGGGAAGGATGAACCAGAATTCCTTCTTTTGCCTCAGAAAACAAAACACTGGTTGGTTTAACCATTTCTCTTTCGATTCTGTTACCTTCTAAATTTTCGAACTTAGCGCCAAAGTTATAAGATTCGATCCTTGAATCTTTACCAATCGATACCCTGACCTCCTTCCCATCACTCTTAGATATCGGTCTCCTGACCAGTTCGATAATATGGCCATCAGGTCTTTCTATGCTTAACATAATAACCGGTGACCCTATAGCATAACCATGAAATATAACATCAAGAGGAGGAAGGTCATAGGAATATTCGTACTCAAAAACCGCTCTGGATAATTTTATTTTCCCCATTTTCTCCTCTGAAAAAGCATGCTCTTCTATAATTAAAGAAGGTGCCCTTTTAGTAGAAGAAAACCAGTTAACCCATACCGGAGGGGCGCTGACGGGATTATCTTCCCAATAAGTAATATCTCTCCAGCGGCTGCTTGCTTCGGGGAAAGGTACGATATAAGGGTTTATTAAAATAGCCAGAATAAATATGAATAATAAAATTAGGCCAAATAAACCAAATTTAACTCTCTTAAATTCATTCCAAAAATCCTGAATACCTGCTTTAAAATCAATCCACTTCATTGCTGCTTTCCTCCCACTTTAATCCGGGGGTCAAGAAATCCGTAGATAAGGTCCAGGATAACCAATCCTCCTATATATAGGGCTGTAGTAATGAAAAGATTGCCCATTAAAACCGGTATATCATTCTGTTCAATAGCAATCCAGTAAAGATTCCCTAAGCCGGGCCAACTAAAAATTCCTTCAAAAATGATATTGCCTCCTACTGAAGCAAGAAGAGAAAGAAGGGCCATAGTTACTATGGGCGGCGCTGCAGTCCGCATAGCATGACCATAGAGCACTTTTCGCTCCGGGATTCCCCTGGTTCGAGTGGCCATAATATAATCTTCTTGTAAAATACCTAACATTATATTTCTAATAAGAAAGGCACTGCCCCAAAATCCTATAAGCACCAGAGTCAATACCGGCAAAGCCATATGATAAAGCAGGTCTATATAATAGGCAAAGCCAGTCGGGGGAGGAACAGAATGTAAACCTCCCGAAGGAAATATTTTAATAGTGTAAGCAAAGAACATAATTACCAGCATACCCAGCCACCAGGAGGGCATACCATAAACAATCATGGTACCGATAGAGGTAGTTTTGTCCATTAATCCTCCTGCTTTTTGCGCCTTTTTAAGCCCCAACCATAATCCCAAAACAATATTAATAAATATAGCAGTAGTAAAAAGTAGGACAGTTCGGGGCAAACATTCAGCGATAATTGTCCAGACATCTGCTTCCCCGGAAGAAGATCTCATTATAGTAGCTTTACCAAAATCAAGAGAAAGGACATTGACCGCTCTCCAGAAAATCCGGCTCCAGATGGGTTTATCTAAATGATAGAGGCGCTGTTTAAATTCTCTTCTTTCAGCTATATAACGGGTAACTTCTTCTGGAGTCATCCGGGTGTCAAGCCTCATAGTCTCTGCGCGAATCTCTTCTTCAATCTGTGACCTTAAAGTATTTTCCATGGTGGCGTTAAAGAGGGCGGAAAAGATGAAGATAAGCATAATGAAGATGGCCAGACCATAAATAATTCTTCTAATACAGTATTTCCAATACATTATATGCTATTTCTCCTAATTAATTAGTCGTCAGTACTTAGTTAGATAGTTAACTGGTTTGTTGGTTAATTGGTTTAATATTATTCTTTAATATACTCATCCCTTAACTAGCTAACCAGGTAACCGACTAACCAGCTGACTAAATGCGAGATACAAATTAGTGCTTACTCAAAAAGGAAATTCCTATAGAATTTACACTTAATTTCTAAGTTTTATTAAATTTTAAAGGGCAGTACCCTCTACGAATAGCTTTCCATAGAGGACACTGCAAATTAAGTTTTTTTAATATATCACAGTTGAGCTTGCAGCAGAAGCCGGTACAGCCCCCTCTATTGAGACACTGATTAAGATAGTATAGGAACCATCTTCTAAATCCTTAACTGCATCTGCTGGTATAATTGCCTCAAATAATCCGGATCCTAAAAATTTAGCTTTGTAAGATAATTCTTCAGTAGGAGTTATCAGCATAGCTGAGACTTCTCCACCCTCGGCTATCTTGGCTGTTCCTTCCGGATATAATACTTCAGATACTTGAACCTTTATAAACATATCTTCTTTCTTTTCGCGAAGATACATTGCAGGTACATCAACACTATCTATACGTACTGTAGTGGTAGCAAAAACACTGGGCCAGTAGTCAGAAGTAAAGGGATACTCCGGATCTCTAAAGGCAGTTAGTTCAATAAAATTAGTAGTAGGATCGTATTTTTCCATATAGAATGGCCCATTTCCAATAAAGGCATGGCCTTTTTCATCGATCCACTTGATGGCTGCCTCATATCCGGCTTTCGCCTCTTCAACTGTAACATAATCTTTTAGAAATACCGGTAGATGGCTATTATCTTTCATTTCTACAAGTTTTGCCCTAATATCTGCTACACAAGATGGTCTTAACAGGTCTACCTGTTCCACTCCTTCAGAAGGGGTAAAACTGTAGACTTCGCCAGATGCACTGCCAGTAACTACTAGCTCTGCCAGGGCCTCATAGACTTCCCAGGGGAGTACAATATATCGTCCGGAGAGACTTACCCAGGGTGAGCCATTAGCAGCTACTCTTTCTTTAGATGGTGGGAAATTGTAATCGAAATAGTTAGTAATCGTACCATCTAGATTCAAGGTCATACCCTTACTAATTTCCCAACCAGGTCTATGATATGATTCATAAGCTGCATCATAATATTTATCATCATCACCATCTTTGGTGATCCATTCAGTTACAAAGGCATCAGCATAAAGAATGTTAGCTATAGTCATAGGACGACCATGATGGAAGTTTCCAAAGATGAAGGTGTAGGTCCCTGTGCTCATCGTTGTCTCACCTGAGCCGACTTTGTACCACTCTTTTTTCGCCGAATCATACTTTATCGCCTTTGGGGATACCGGAATCTTACCCACAACTTCTCCTGCTTCATCTCGGTCTACCTCGGTCTTGACATCGTGGGGGATAACTCTCCAGGGGGTAGCAATAGCACTGGCCGGGCTTTCAAAGGAAGCCCTATCAAATAGAGGTTGGGCTATAACCAGACTATAGACATCGTTAAAGCCTTCTGTCCCGATGGGGTCCCAGGCAGACATAAACAAGGCTCCCTTGGCGGAAAATTCAGTAACTCTTAATTCCTTATTCTTGGTATCAGCAGTAATTAGAGACCATTCATTCAAGCCATCACCTAAACCGTAACACATCCTGTTATTAAAGGCATCCTTATTAGTAGCATAGTAGTCATTCTGATAGGCTACATATATTCTGCAGGCATCTTTTAAAGCTAACTCTAAAGCTTCTAACACAGTTTCCCAGTATTCTTCTTCAGTCAGGAAATTCCCGGTATAGGCTTTTTTAGTTAAACGGTCAATCTCATCATTCTCGTAGTGCCACTTGCTATCCGGCCCGCCGGCCATATAACCGTACCAGGGGGCATACATCTGGCAGACAATATGTTCCCAGAATGCTCGGGTAGCTCCAGCTCCCCATCCCTCGGTATAAATATTCCACTTATAATCTGCCGGGTCGGAGTAATATGAGGTCTCAATACATTTAACCCTATCCCAGAGGAGGCGTTCGACTTTAATTCCCGCTTTTTCAATCTGAGAAGCTATGTATTCTCCTTCCCTTAATCTCCCTTGGGGGTCATCAACCCTGATAAGGAAATTAATAGTTGCTGGTTCACCATCAAATGTCCACCATTCTCCCTGTTTCGCCAATCTTCCCTGTAGTTCCGGTAGAGCTGCCGCTTCCTGTAAGGCCTCGGTTATCTCTTCTATGGCCTTCTTTTCATTCCCTTCCGGGGTGAATCCCAGCCGATTAGCTACCAAGTTGTATTTATAAGTACCTGGCTGACCGGGTGTAGCCATAGTAAACATAGGACCACCGGCACCACCTAAAATCTCGTCAACGAGATATTTTCGGTTGATAAGGTCATTCATAGCGAATCTTACTTCCCTGATAGCGAAGGGATTGAAAAATTCCTTATCTTCTACTTTAACAATATAGGGGGCCGCATTGGGTACGGGATTAAAATTAAGTGACCAGGAACCTGAAGGCACTGTATATATGTCTAGTTTATCTCTGGTAGCTTGAGCTAAACCCATAATGGTCGGTCCGCTAACTCCCCAGAAGAAAATATCGGTCAAGCCTTCGGCTGCATCTTTTAAGCCAATTTCTTCTTTCATCTTGGCATTAATGTAAATTTTATCAACAATAGGACCCTTTACTTCTGCTAAGACTGAAGTAGTCAAGCTGACTAAAATTATTAAACTCAACAAACACAAAATAACTGTTTTTCTTGACATTTTAAATTATTTTCCTCCCTTATTTTAAATAATTAAAAAACAAACAGAAAATCTCTTTTACTCTCGCTTACCACCTCCTTAATACTTACTAATAAGAGTACTATTCTGAAATGTTATTCTGTTTGAAGTTTTCTCGGCAAAATATATAAAATTAATTTTTATCTGGTAATATTAAAAATACTACAACTATATTAAAAAATCCTTCTTTTTTAGAGATATTTTTTGGGTAAAAAATGACAGGGGACGGTCCTCTGGCAGGTTTTAAGAATCCCCCAGGACTGCGATAGCAGCCCCGCCAATACCAATATGTACACTTAAAGCGGGGGATGCTTCGGAAATCATAACTTTTGAAGAATTAAAGACATTGCGAATTTTGTAACCATACCATTGAGCCAACTCTGGGGCAGCCACATGAGTAATGCCAAAACGAGGATTTTCAACATTTTTAGCATACTTAATTGCTAAATCTAAAGTTTTTTTAATAACTCTTTTTTGTCCTATTACTTTAGCCGCTTCGGCAATATTGCCATCAGAATTTATAGTCAAAATGGGTTTCAAGTTAAGAAGCGTACCTAAAAGTCCTTTAGTTTTATTCAAGCGCCCACTACGTATCATATATTTTAAGGTGGGAACAGCAATAAAAATCCTGGTATTCTTTATAGCAAGTTTTACCCGTTCAACAATTTCATCTAAATCAAATCCTTTTCTTATTAATTGAGCCGTTTCCTTAACCAACAACCCTAAAGCGACTGAACTTGTTTTACTATCGACAATGTGAATTTTATTACTGTACTCCATATCCTTACAACCCATACGCGCACCCTGAATCGTTCCGCTTAATTTTTCCGAAATATGTAAAGAAATTATTGATTTATATCTTCGCGTAGCTTTATCATAGACTTTTTTAAAAAAAGCTGGCGCGGGTTGAGAAGTGGATAGCTTTTCATTGGAGGTCTCTAAAATACGAATAAAATCCTTTGGTTTAATTTCTACTTTATCTAAATAGCTCTTTTCCCCAACTTGAATTACTACAGGTACAATCTTAATATTATACTTCTTAATTAACTCTGGTGGTAAATCACAGGTTGAATCAGTAACCAACCCAATACTTTTTTGAGCATCAAGTTTAATCTTAGTATGCTGTTTGTGCATATCATCAACTTTCGTTTTTACTATAGTTCCGAATTCAGACAATTCAGCAAAAACATCTTCTGGTTTATCAGTGTGAATATGGATACGAGCTTTGTTTTTAGAACCGGCAACAATTAATGAATCCCCTAAAAAAGAAAGTTTTTGTTTGATTGTCTTCGGGTCTAAGCCAATTCCTTCAAGTAAGCATTCAGCACAGAACTGAAAATTAATTCCGGAATCAATTTTATCTAAATCAAAACTCCTCATTTTATTGGTAGTAGAAGCAATTACTTCTAAAGATTTAACTTTGCCATATTCAATAAAATTAACTATTCCCTCTAATATATTGACAAAACCCTGTGCTCCGGCATCGACTACGCCTGACTTTTTTAATATCAGGAGTTTTTCAGGTGTTTCGGCCAGGGAAACCTTTGCCCTAGATAGTGATTTATTAAAAAGTTCGACAAAATCAGGAGTGTGAGGAGCATGTTCGGCAAGATAGTTTGCCCAATCTTTCATTACTGTAATGATGGTACCTTCTATAGGATTAGAAATAGCATTCCGGGCTTGTTCGGCCGCTTTAGTGGCAGCTTGGGCAAAAGTTTCTGTGCTAAGACGTACTTTATCCTTAGTTGCTTCTGCCAAGCCTTGAAAAAATTGGGCCAAAATAGCTCCGGAGTTACCGCGTGCTCCGGTCAAAGCCGAATCAGCAATAATGTTACTAATCCTGGCAAAAGAAGATTCTTTACATTTGTTGACCCCTTCTACAATGCTGTTCATAGTAGCTACCATATTAGTACCTGTATCCCCATCGGCTACCGGAAAAACATTAATATCATTAAGATACTGCTCCATCTGGTTTACCCGCTGGGCAGAATTTATAATAAAACGTTTAAACCGAATACCATTTAAATATTTTATTTGAATTTTCATTTTAAAGCATTCTCACCCCATCTCTATATTATTTAATTTGTATTAGAAATAATATACCATTATTTATTAATATACTATATTTTTATTTCAAATCCTTCTTTTTTTTATAATTTTCTCCTTGCAACGCATTACCGTGATGCTACGTATCTTGTTTTTCGTATTTTGTAGGGGCACAATGAATTGTGCCCTTCTCTTGCGATTTCCTTATAGACAGGCGAGACGCCTGTCCTACGGGAGGGTGTATTGCTATACGTCCCTACCCATTACATGCTTAGTAAACTGGTTAACTGGGTAACTAATTAACAAAATATATGCTGCTTTGCTTCACCTGTTCTCCGGTGATTTCCTGCCATACCTGGCTGTAAATAGCAATCTGCCTTTGATAGACCTCGACTAATTTAGGATAATCCTTCTCGTTTTTCGGTCGGTCAGTTTTGTAATCCACTACCACCCAGTCATCAACTTCTTTAAAGACCAGGTCAATAGTTCCGGATAGAATCACCGGACGGGAATCCTGCCCGTCTAATTCAGCATAAAGAGGATGAGCGGGCTCAATATTTATGGTAAAGGGGACTTCACTATATTTAAGTTCTGCTTTTTTTAAGCGTTGATATAAATCGCTCTTTTTAAATTTCCGGATAATCCCCGTCAATTCCTCTTTTCTCTTTAGAGATATCCCTTGTTTTTCCAGAGCCTTTTCCGCATGTAAAGACAATAACTGCTCATCGGGGTCTTCTTTGATTAAATAATCAAAGATTCTATGAACGGCACTTCCCCAGGCTGTTCCACCGACATCAATAGTTTCAATCTTTCGGTGTTTCTCTTCATCTTTAAAATCAGTCGGTTTTTTTTCATAATAACTGCTTTTTGATAAATCTTTCATCCATTGCCGGCATTCTTTTTGAATTTCCTTGTAATTATCAAACAAAGATTTCTCTTCTTTTTCTCTTGTTTCCGCCTTAAGGAGCTTTGCTTCAGGAACTGTAATGTTCGTTTCTTCTTTAATATTTTTCAATAAAGGCAGCCAAGGATTACTCTTGTTACTTTTATGGTTTAAACTGCTGATAACCAGAAGATTCTTGGCCCGAGTTGCCGCTACATAGAGCAGACGAATATCTTCTGCTTCATTATAAAATGCCTCAAGCTGGCAATAATCCTCCCAATTTTTAGGTTGAGCCAGCCGTTTTCCTTTTCCTTTGTTATAAGCATTAGAACGGTAGACTAAAAAATGACCAAACGGTTCCTGCCCTGTTCTTTCAATATAATAAGTTGGTTCATGGGTAGTGGGATTATAAGGAATGGCTAAAAATACCACCGGAGATTCCAGCCCTTTAGCTTTGTGTAAATTCATAATCCGAACCGTATTTTCTTCGGTCAGTATATCCAGCTCCTCTTCAACTCCGGCTTCCAGCATTTTTTCTAATTGATCTACCATTGGGGCAAACCCTATAACTTCCCCCGCCTCTGCTTTCCTTAATTTCTCCAGAATGAAATAAAGCTCTCCACATTTATTTAGATTATAGCCCTCTAAGCAGGAATGGGAGAGCAAGCCTGAATCAATAATTATCTTTTCCATAGCCGTAACCGGCGGTAGTTTTTGAGTCCATAGATGAAATTGCCTTAACCGGCAAAAAGCTCTATCAAAATTCTTCTTCAATCTAAGATTTAATTTTTCCGGTATTTTTTCATAAAAATCAAATTCCCCGCCTGCTTCTTTAAACTGGTATAAATCATCATCAGAAAATCCAAAGAATATACCCCGCAAGACAGCGATAACAAGCACCTGATTTTCTATATCTCTCATTAAGCGAAATACTTTTAACAGTTCTTTTATCTGATACGATTCATTTAAAGAGGCACAGCCTGAAACTGTAAAAGGTATTCCATATTCTGCAAAAGTGCGGGCATAGATATCCATCCCGCTTCTGTAGCGCAAAAGAATCATAAAATCTTTATAGGTGACTGATGTAGAAGTTCCCGCCTTTATCTCTTCTTCTGTTCGTACTAATTTAAATCCCTTATCGACCATATCGCGAATGATCCGGGCAATAGATTGGGCGTCCTGCCTGATAGTATCATTTTTAGTACGCTCTTTAGAAATAATCAACTGCTTTACTCCGGAAAGATATTGCGGATTATCTTCCCAAACGGTCTGCATCGGTGAATATACGGCCTGGAATTTTCCCTGACCACTTGAAAATAGCTCTTCAAATATGGGATTGAGGTAAGAACCGATAGAATGTAGTGAGCGGAAATTAGCCTGTAATTTTAAAACCTCTCCTCCGTTTTTCTTAACCAGCCCTTTTACCAGATTGTAAATGGCAATATCAGCCCGGCGGAATCTGTAAATAGACTGCTGGGGATCTCCAACTACAAATAAGGAACCCGGACGCGGAATTAATTTCTGCCAGTTCTTTTCATAAACATCCTGGCAGGTAAGATAAAAGATTATCTCTGCCTGAATGGGGTCAGTATCCTGAAATTCATCTACCAGCAGGCATTTATATTTTTGCTGAAAATATTGGCGTACCTCGGGGTAATCCCTTAACAGGCAAGAGGTCTTTAAAAGCAAATCCTGAAAATTAAGCATCGAAACCTTCTGGCGTAATTCATGATAATATTCTACCGCTGGGAGAACGAAATTGATAGTATAGATATAACAGTATTCCCACCATTGCTGCAGTGTCGGATTAATGACTTTCTCTTGAAGTTCTAAAACAAGGGAATCTCTGTACTCTTTTGCCTTTTCTTTGGAAGTCCATCGGTTTAAAGTAACCTTTTCTGATTTGGAAAAATTTTCCAGTAACTTTATTTTATTATAATCTTCTTTAATATAATCATAAAAACCCTTCATCCTCTTTACGCTTAAGACTGCTTCCTGTAATTGGTCATAACCCATTTTCGGTTCTTCATCCGGAATATATTGGCAGGCTTCATCGCTAAAAGAAATAATCTCTTTGATAGCTTCTTTTAAATTCGGTTTTGGTGATACCTGAAAAAAGGGCGTAACCTCCGGATAAGTACATACCGTTTTATAACAATCCTCAAGTTCGGAGGGTTTTATGCCCAATTCTTCCAGATGTATCAGAGAAGGAGATTCTTTTATTTTAAGATTAAACAGGTATCTTTCCCAGGCTTCTTCTTTTAATAAAGTATCATCAAGGTCATCAAGCTCAGCAAATTCCGGGTCAAGTCCGGCTTCAATCGGCCTTTCCCTTAACAGACGGGCGCAAAAAGAATGAATAGTCCCCAGATAACACTGTTCCAGATTAGAAAGAGCTTCTCTTAAATAACCTTTTTCTTTTTCGTCTTCTGTTTCCCTAAAACTGTCTTCAATTTTTTGTTGAAACCTTTCTTTTAGCTCGATAGCCGCTTTTCTGGTAAAGGTAATGGCGGCAATTTCATCCACCTTGAATTTTCCCGATTTAATCAGAGCAGCCATGCGGTGAATCAGGCTGGAAGTCTTCCCCGACCCGGCGCTTGCTTCGACTAAAATATTACGGTTTATTTCTTTAATAATTTTTTCTCGAGCTTTCTGGTCAACTAATTCTTTCGGGAAATGATTACTCATATCTTTCTTGCAACCTCCTCAAATTATCAAGGGCGGGTTCTTCATCATATTTTTTTGCATTTTTTCCGCTTACTTCCATCACTTGATTTTGTTCCAGGATATCCCGGTAATCGGCACACATAAAATCATTCGCTTTTTGAATCATAGCAAAATTTCCTTGAGCAACAATATCAAGCAATAAATCGATCATCTCCAATACCTGATTTCTTCTTTCTTCTCCATAGAAATATTGCCTACCCTGGCCACTCAATGTGGGGAAATAATAGCCCGCTTTTTGGATTTTAGGAAAGACAGATATTCCGGTTTTAGCTAATATTTTTTTAAGAGATAAGGCATAGAGGGCATGCTGAATCTGTTTTCCATTTTGAAAATATTTGCTTCGACTAAATCCATAAGGGGTCCCGGTTTTGTAATCAATAATACGATAAGTATCCTCATCTAATTTATCTATACGGTCAATCTTCCCCTGAAAACTAATCGACTTGCCACCGGGCAGAGATAGTTCTACTGCTTTTATTTTCTTGCCTAATTCCTCGTTCTGATTATCTCGGGTGCCGAAAGCAAATTCAAGATAAGTTGGTATTTCTCCTTTATATTTTTTTTCTTCGCAATGTAGAAAGAACCGGCAAGAATCCAATATTTCTTTGCTTTCATGCTGGTAAACCAAGTCATTGGGAGGGGCTAATCTCTTTCTTTTTTGTTTCAGCTGGTAAAGAACAATATTTTCTAAAATGCGCCAGTGGTTGGTATAAGATGGTGAAATAAAAATTCCGGGTGGTGATATTTCTTTTAATTTTTTATAAAATTTCTCGAAAATTTGATGAAATAGAATTCCTTTTTCCGAGGGATCCAACCATACACCCGGGTCTTCAATCATCTCTTTGAGTGGTTTTATTTTTAGAATATATTTTAAAAAGTATAGATAAGGGCAAAAGGCAATCAATTCCAATCTGGAACTTGATACCACTAACCCCCGGTTAAGACGGGGGTCTACCTGTTTAGGATCTACTTTTACTTTTCCGTTAAACCGGTTAAGCTCTTCTTTTTCCCTCTGTCGGGCTGCATAAAAACCTTCGGATAGGGCAGGATAAAGATGCTCAAAAAGGGGAGCAATATCTAAAAGGTTATGTCTTGCAAAATATAAAAACCAATCTGCGGAATCAAGAATTTCCTGGGGCTTGCCTGGAATGAATCCGGAAGTATCTTGAAAACTGCTGTAAAAATCAGAATAATCTTTCTGCTTATCCCTGGTTTTTAAACGGTATAGCTGCAACATTAAACTCGATGGAGCTAATTCCCGATTATCCTGAGTATCAAAACGGGAATAGGAAAGAATAATTTTGCCTTTAAGGGAAGCAAATAATTGAAGCATCTTGTATTGGTTTTCTTTGCCTTTTTCTTTGTTGGGATTAATGCGGCCACTGTTTTTTTTCTCGGCGTCCAGCAAAATAGATCCGTCGTGCGCTGAATCGGGAAATTTTGCAGAATCCATTCCTACAATAAAATTATAAGGGCGATTAAGCCAAATTCCTTTTTTGTAGCTGGCAGTATGCAGACAGCCTCCTCTCGGTTCCGAACAATTAACCCTTTCATTTTTAATTAAATCAACTATCAAGGTGAGGGCTTCATTTACGGGCATATTGGGAAGAGGATAGTCACTTTCTATTAAAATAGTTAAACTCTCTTTTATCTTTTTTATCGCTTCTTCGTCTAAATTATTTTCTTCATCTATTTTACTGTAATCAGTAACAATATTTATAAGCCCCCGGGCAATCTGCTTTGGTGAGATAGTATAATCAAAATTCTCTTGAGGTAATTCATGGAAAATTTGATTTATAAATTCTCTAATCCAAAAAAGGTCCTTTATCTTTTTGCGATATCTCTCTTGCCTGTCTTCGGATACCTGCTCAATTTCACCTTCCGATTGTTTTATAACTAAATCTATTCCCTTGATATATCGATTCCTTTTGCGCCCAATCGGAGAATTGCGCAGCAAAGTAGCCACTCGTTGGGGAGTAGGTATATCCGGATTCAACCGCTGGTTTTTTAACTCAAAATTACCCCCGGTTAGTAAAAAATATAATTTTGCTATACTGTAATTATCTCGTATCCAATCAATTAGAGTAAAAAATAGTTTCGCCGGAGAAGTACTTTTAATGCTTATCCCGTTGCCAAAAGTAATATTTAAGGAATATTGTCTGGACAGCTGATAAAGATATTGGGAATAGGGTTCCTGCACAGTATAAAAAATACTCACTTCATCTAAAGGAATATTTTGGGATTTTATCTTTCGGATAATCGTTTTTACTTCATTAAATTCTCCGTGAGATTGGATTAACTCAATGTTAAGTTTTCCAGGTAGATTGGATGGTATCTTATCTATATCGTATAAATAATCAAGCGAGTTTTCCGGATAATTTTCTTCTTCTTTATAGGATTCAGAAAGATAAAAAGAGGTGGGTTTTTTTAAATTTCTTGGTGTGGGCAAATAAATAACCTTTGATTCTGGCAGTATAATTTTCCTAAAAAAGATCTCCTCCAGATAATTTAATTCTATATTAGAGGGTACGATAAATAACTCTTTTTTCGGCTGATTCTTTTTCTTGCATTTAATTGCCTGAAGATAGATACCCGCCTCATCAATATAATTTTGCTCTTTTAATATTTTCTCATACTCCTGCATTATCTTAAGCAAATCTCCACTCTTTTTAGAGTTAACTATCGCAGAGTACGGAAAATTTCGGGAAGAGAATCCTGCTATCCTTAGCTCTTTTATGGCTAAATAAGTCGAGCGGCTGATTCCGGGAGAAAAGGTGGGAGGTTGAAAATAATCCAGCAATTTTTTCCGGGATAACTCTTTTAATATTTGAAGCAGGAATATCTGACCTAAAGAATTATCTAAAATTTTTAATTTATTTTTAGAGATATAATCATCACAGTAATCCCTGGCCAGGTCGAAAAGGGTGGTGATATTCAGGTTCAACGCAAAAAAACCCTCTCTGGATAAGCTTTTTTTTAAGGCATTGCCGTCCAAATAAGAAGGCATGATTAAATTTTTCTTGTCGGTTAAATTATCCTGGCATATTCTCTTTAAGAAAAAAACCAGGGGACGGTCCTCTGTCATTTTTTTATTCTACCCTTCCGCCGAGATGTTCACCTAAAAATTCTTCCATAGCGCCATAAAAATCAAAACGATTTTCTTCGTTTGCAAAACCATGACCCTCATTATCTTTAACCATATAAGGAACTTCAATACCTCGTGTCTTTAAGGCTTCAACCATCTGATCTGATTCAGCTTTGGGAACTCTGGGGTCATTAGCCCCTTGGGCAATGAAAAGAGGAACCTTAATTTTATCAACATGGAAGAGCGGGGAAGCTGCCTCCAGCAATTCTTTATCTTTTTCGGGATCTCCGACCATTTCGTAAAACATTTCCCGCATAGGTTCCCAATAAGGAGGTATTGCCTCAAACCAGGATAAGATATTGGATATTCCCACGTAATCAATCCCACAAGTATATAAATCCGGAGTAAAGGTTAAGCCTGCTAAAGTGGCATATCCACCATAAGATCCTCCATAAATTGCAATTCTTTTAGGGTCCGCTATCCCCTGTTCGATTAGCCAATTAACTCCATCAGTAATATCATCCTGCATTTTTTTACCCCATTCTTTAAATCCGAGCTCCCAGAATTTACGACCATATCCGGTAGAACCACGGAAATTCATCTGCAATACGGCATAACCCCGGTTGGCCAAAAACTGAACTTCAGGATTATATCCCCAATAGTCTCTATACCAGGGACCACCATGAGGATTAATAACTACAGGTAAATTTTTTGGAGTTAAACCTTTTGGAATGGTTAAGTATCCATGGATAGTTAAACCATCCCGTGAGGTATATTTGATTGGTCGCATATCTGCCATATATTTCTCTTCCAGCCAGGGGCTAATATCTATCATCTTTCTAAATTCACCTTTGGTAAGATCATAAAAATAATATGCCCCCAAACCTTTATCACTATAGGTTATTATAATTAGTTTAGTTTCATCTCTGCTCCTATCGGTTATTGCAACTTCGTATCCGGGCAAGCGTTTCTCCAGGTCTTCCTGTAATTCTTTGCGTTCCTGGTCAAAAAAATGATAATGCCTTTTATCGGTATAGTAAGCAACGCCGGTAATTTTCTTTTGTTTATTCGATTTTAACAGGATTGTAACATCAACTTCCGGATGCTCATATATTTCTTCCAGGAGTTTATCATTAGCAATATCATATTTAAAAATAGCTTGTTTATCCCTACCAATATTAGAGGACACATAAAGATATTTATTATCATAAGTAAAAAATAATGGAGCTATAGTTTCTTTGAAACTGGTGGTAATAATTGCCCTAAAGGGTTCGGTTTCTTGTTCTCTGTATAGGATGCTGGTATTTACACCGTCACTGGTAGTAGCAACCCGAAGTTTACCCTCATGATCAGTTAACCAACCGACAATATTCCCGGGGTTTTCGGCGAGCATTTCCATCTCCCCATTATTAATATCGATACGATATACATCAAAAAATCGTTTATCTCTTTTATTCATTACCATCAACATTTCATCTGGATTATCTTTAAGATCATCGATCAGTCCAACCTTTACCTTTTCAAAAGGGGTTAAAGTTTTTCTAGCTGAGCCGTCAATATTCACTGCATAAAGCTTAAAGTTTTCATCTCCTGCCTGATCCTGGGCATAAACGACTCGATTATTGCTGGCCCATAAATATCCAGCAATATCTCTTTCTGTGGCATCGGTAATTCTGGTAACCTTCTCTTCTCCGATTTTTTGCACATGAATATTCAGGCGATTTTCCCAGGGCTGAAGAAAAGCCCAATACTCTCCATTGGGGGATAAGGAAAAACCTATCTTTTCAGGATTCTTAAAAAAATCTTTCATGGGAATGAGTGGAGCTTCATTGGCTGCACTCGAGGCCATTAAATTTGAGGCTGAAAATAAAAATATCAACATACAAATTATTGAAAAAAGCAGTATTTTTTTCATTTTTTCCCTCCTTGATTTAAAAGATATTTTGTAAATTTAAAAATGCTGTTTTCATTTTAATATAGCATTAATTTATTTTATCTTCTATGTAATATTTTCCACAAACAAAAGGTTAATAAATTAGACCACAGTTAATTTACCAGAAATTAAATGCATTGCCTTTGATAAATCATTGGGATCAACCTTTAATTGTAAACCCCGAACTCCCGCACTGAATATAATAAAAGGAAATTGGAAGGCGCTTTCATCGACATAAGTAGGATAATTTTTTTTCATTGCTAAAAGCGAGACGCCTCCTCGAATATAACCAGTTAATGACTTTATCTCTTTTAAGTGGATCATTTCTACTTTTTTGTTTCCACTTATGGAAGCAAGGGCTTTCAGGTTAAGTTCCGCCCCTCCGGGGATACACGCCACTAATATTCCGGTCCTATCCCCACGAATTACCAGTGTTTTAAATACCTGTTTTAAGGGCTGCCCCATCTTCTGTGCGGCATTTTCTGCACTAAGGTGCTGCTCGTTTACTTCATATTCCAAAATTTCATAAGGAATTTTCAATTTATCTAAAATTCTGGAAGCATTGGTCTTTTTCATTTCTATTACCCGTAAATATTGTAACTTCTGATTTTATCTATTGACTTTCGTTTTTTAGGACGTATTTGGTTAGATTCCGGATAACCCACAGTTATAATAAGCTCAACTCTTTTTGATGGCGGAA
>JAUVOA010000195.1 GCA_030599445.1 Atribacterota bacterium
ATCATTAATCTCTTGTGCTTTTTCTCCAATAAAGAAGGTTATTTTTTGCAGAATTTTTAATATCTCTTGTTCTTCATCCTTAATTAATTGACGGAGTAAATTATTTAACTCTACCACTACAAACGGCTCAATAAATAAAGTAGCTCCGCTATCAGATTTATCGTGAACTATTCCGGGAAATTTTGCTTTTTTTTCTTGCTTTACAGGTACAACGTACCTATTTTGTCTTACAGTTATTAAAGGTTCTTGAATAATGGCGGCAAAACGGGAAGACCTGATAATGGTTTCTAATTTATTTTTCAGAGATTGTTCTTTTTTTATAATATCTCTTCTAATCTTCCTTAACTCTGGGCTCGCTCGGTCTAAAACTATTCCATCTTCATCGATACATTGGATTATTTCTTTCTCTAATTCGGAAAAAGTTCGTATTTTTTCTGCTCTCACTTTAATCAAAGGATATTTTTCTTTGGTTTTCAATAGAAACTTTTTAATCAAGCGGGAAGTTTTTAAAACTTTTAATATTTTTATAATTTTTTTAGCATCGAGAATAGATCCCTTAACTGCAGATCTTTTTAATTCACTACTAATGTCTTCCAATCTGGAAAAGGGAGGGGTCCCATCGTAAGAAATAATTTCGCGCATTTCGGTAGTTTCTCTTTGAGTATTAAAAATTTGCTGTAAATCAATCTTAGGAGTGATATTTTCTACGATTAATTCACCAGTAGCAGTGGATATTTTTTCTTTTAATTGATTTTTGATTTTTGAAAATTCTAAAACTGAAAATGTATGCTCATCCAAGATATATCTCACCTTTTTAAATTAGTCATTAGTTTATCGTATCGCGTATTGTGTATCGAGTATCGCGTTAAGAAAATCAGAATTCATGAGTGGATACGCGATATATCGTGCTCAAAGTAGGACAGGTGTTCCCCGTTTTTATAGAGTCTGTCCCTGTGAAAACAGGGAACAGGCCGCCTGTCTATTAGTTCTGATCTATCTTTGTTAAGTTAAAAACGAAAAACCATAATTTAAAACTCATAATTTTTTCTTGCGTATAGCGTACAGCGTATTGCAATTTAGAATCGTATATTGTGTATTTTAGTTACCCAGTTACCCGGTTTGCCAGTTGCCTTGAAATGACATCTTCTCCAACTTCTATCTCTTATTTCCTTAACTAAATACTCTATACTATATACTCGAGACTTCTTTCTCAACGAGATACTATTCACGAGATACGAGATACGAATCAGAGTTTGCGGAAAAGGGAAATTCCTATACAATTAAATTAAGATGGAATTTTTTAAGAAATTCTTCCGTGTTAAACTGAATGCTTAAAGGCAGCCAATCTTTTAAATAATCATAGACAATTGTAATCATGACCGCGAATCTATTAGCCAAAAACGAGCTTTCTAATTGTTCTTTCAAAAAAACTGGTAAAGGAATAAAGGCAATAATAACTAATAAAATTCCTACTATTAAAGAACCTTTAGTTAAGCCAAACAAAGCTCCTCCCAAACCATCGATCCAGGATACAAACAATAAGGAAAATATTTTTTTTAAAAATATTTCAATAATTCTCGCGATTAGATATATTCCCAAAAATATTAGAGCAAAACCTAATATGTTTGCTATTTCCCTACTTAGTTGACTATGTGAACTTATATATTCTCCTACCTCGTTAAACCAGAAAATTGCCAGGAAAATAGCAGTGATAACTCCTATTAAATTTATTATTCCTCTGATAATGCCGCGACGTATCCCAATAACCATATTTAATAAGATTATTATCATTATTGATACATCTATCCAATTTATTGTCATAAATTTCTCCTGCTTACTCTCCATAGATATAGCGGATAGCGTTTATCATATAGTGGTAATATAAGCTAAAAACTTAAAGTGAAAAACTAAAAACCATAATTCAAAATTCAAAACTTTTTTCTTAATTTTTAGTTTTGAGTCATAGTTTTGTATTTTGCGCTTTTCGCTTTACACATTAGCGCTATCAGCTTCTTTCACTCTCTAATTTTAGCAGAAAATTTAGTAATTAATTGCTCTCTAATTTTCTTATATATATTTTCCACTTCTTGGTCAATTAAAGTACGGTCTTCGGCTTGAAAAACCACAGAGTAAGCTAAACTCTTATAACCATCGCCAATTTGCTTTCCTTTAAATATATCAAACAAAGTTATTTTTTTAATCAACTTTTCATCGATAGACTTTATTGTTTTAATAATATCAGCCGAAGGTATTTCTTCTTCTACTATTAATGCCAGATCTCTTTGAACTGAAGGATACTTTGGCAAAACACAATATTTGATATCTGAGGGAACATTGGGTAATAAATTTTCAAAATCAATTTCAAACAAATTTACTTTACCCGGGATACGATAATTGTTTATTGCTTCCGGATGTATCTCGCCAAAAATACCTACTTCTTCTCCTCTCATAATAATCTTGCCATTCCGTAGAGGATGAAAAGCAGGATGATTACCGGGAACTACTTCCCAATTTCCCACTTTTAAGCCCTGAAAAACTGTCTCGATTATGCCTTTAATATCAAAAATATCTAAAGAAAGTGATTTTTCCCAAATATCTCCCCGACCGGTCTTATTTATTGCTCCGGCTATTATTAATTTCTCTTGAGGTAAGGAATTTGGTTTATCATGGTAAGGTAAGTATATTTTACCTACTTCAAATATTTTAACCAACTCTGCTTGTCGATTAGTATTCCATTTAAGAAATTCTAACAAACTTGAAATTAAGGAGGTCCGCATTAAAGAATGGTCTCTGGTCATAGGGTCTTTAATTTTTATGGCGTTCCTTAATTTATGCCCTTCGGGTATTCTTATTCTATCAAATATGTCAGGAGAAATAAAACTATAAGTTATAACCTCATTTAAACCACAACCGATTAATGTTTCCCTTGCGTGATCAATTACCCTGAATCGGAAATTTTTTCCCTCCTGGGCAATGGTAGTGTTAAAGAGAGTAGGTTTAATCTTATCGTAACCATAAATACGAGCAATTTCTTCAATTATATCTATTTCTCTTTCCACATCTCCCCTAAAAGAAGGAGGAATTACTTCGATCTGTTCTCCCTTATCTTCTACTACTTTAAATTCTAATTTATCCAAAATGTTAATAATTTTATTCTTTGTTTTAGATTCATCTTTGTCTAAAAGCTGTCCTAATATTCTATTTACTCTTTTTATCCTTAAATTTATCTTACAAGGTTGATATAATTTTTCATTTGTGTCGATTTTCCCCGAGCTTATTTTACCCATAGCAATCTTACTTATTAAATCAGCAGCCCGATCCAGGGCGTATATTTGCACTTCTTTATCTATCCCCTTTTCAAACCTGTTTGAAGCCTCAGTTCTTAAGCCAAATTTCGTAGTACTTCTTCGATTATTTACTGAATTAAAATAGGCTGATTCTAAAAATACATTTTTAGTGTTTTGATCAATCTCAGAATATTTTCCTCCCATTATTCCAGCAAGCGCTATAGCCCCTTCTGTATCAGCGATAACCAAACAATTGGAGGGCAACTGTCTTTCTACATCATCTAAAGTACAGATAGTTTCCCCCGGTCTGCTTTTTCGAACTATAATGGTCTTTCCTTTAACTAAATCAAGGTCAAAAGCATGAAGCGGCTGACCTGTCTCCATCATTACAAAATTAGTAATGTCTACTATATTATTTATTGACCTTGCCCCTAATAATCTTAACTTCCATTTCAACCATAAAGGCGATTCTCCCACTTTAATATTTTTTATTACTCTTCCAGCATAACGAGGGCACAAATCCTCTGCTTCAATTTTAACTGATATTTCTTTTTCAATCTTTTCGCCCTC
>JAUVOA010000032.1 GCA_030599445.1 Atribacterota bacterium
AAAAGATTTTACTATTGATATTATTCATTTCTTGAAGGTTAATAAATTTTATTATACATATTTATTCACAAATTTTAATATTTAGATTTGAGGTGATATGATGAGTCGGGTTGTGCATTTTGAAATTAGTGCAGAAAAACCGGAAGAGGTAATTAGTTTTTACAAGAATACATTTAATTGGAGATTTGAAAAGTGGGAAGGTCCTTTGGTCTATTGGGTGATTACAACAGGAGATGAAAAAACACCGGGCATTGATGGTGGCTTAAAGAAAAGAGATGAAATGGGGACCAATACGGTCAATACCATTGATGTTGTATCCATCGATGAATCCATTGAAAAAGTTACGAAAAATGGAGGAGAAATCATTGTACCAAAAATGGCGGTACCCGGTGTTGGTTGGTTCGCCTGTTTTAAAGACCCCCAAGGAAATGTATTTGGTATCATGCAGTCGGATAAATCTGCAAAGTAATTAAATAATTTAAATAGGGACACATCCTGATGAAAAAATTCCTCAGATCCTATGGGTTGTCCGCTAAAAGTTACCGAATTATTGAGCTAGTACATGTGTCCCTATTTATTCAGTTATTCCAAATGTTTTCTTAGCCAATCAATGGAGTAGGGGACTACTTCATCTAAAAAATTACTACAAGCATGCTTGCCTTCAGGATAGGATTTTAATTCTTTTTCTCCTATTGCACAATCCATAATGTAATAAGCATGTTCTATGGGAATGGTCTTATCTTTTTCTCCGTAGATTAAAAGAAGGGGGCGGTCAAGTTGTGGTACTTCTTTAATACTTATTTCACCCCATAAAGATTTAGCTTCTTTTAGACTATTTGCGCCTGTAGTATAAAGGAGTGCCCTTTTTACTTTTTTCAATTCTGAAAAACTGGGAGAATAACCAGGTGCGCTAATTACCACAGCACAACAAATTCTTTTATCAAGAGCAGCTGCTCGAAATGAAAAATATCCCCCAAGACTTATGCCATAAGTTGCTATTTTTTTAAAATCAATATTATATTTATTATTTTCTTCAAACCAGTTAATAATAGTGCTAATGCTTTTTTCATAGTCGGGGATTAATTTCATATTTTTCCAAATTTCTCCTTGGCCTGGACCATCAAAAGCAAAAACATTAAAGCCAGCCTCTAATAAAAGGTTTCCTAAATAGTGATTTTCAATTTCTTTTATGCTATCAATTGAATTAATAAGGATTATAAGTGGTCTATTTGATTGGCTGCAAAGCTTGAGGAAACCAGGTATAAAAGTTTCTCGAAAGGGTATTTCTATTCTTACCGGCCTTTTTTCTTCATCGTATAATTCAATGGCTCTTTTATAATTTTCCCTTGCTCTTTCCTGAGCTTCGTTCTTCTTTCTAATATCAATATAATAAGGAAGCTGGCCAACAAAAAAACACCCTGCTGCTTCATGAAATAAATATTTTGCAGTATAAATATTTTCTTTGGAAAGAGCCTCTTGAGCAAGATTTTCCAAATTTTCTCCTTCTTTTGACCACTCATCACACCAATGGTAAAAATTCTTTATTCGAGATATTACTCTCCGAGAACGTTCCAAATCTACTCCACAAAATAAAAATCTATTATACCAGTATTTATAAGTATTTTTTTCATTTAAAATAAAACGATAAGCTATTTTTTCTTTAAGAGATAATTTTCCTATTCTGGCGGGTAGCGGCTCAATTTCTTCACTAACTGTGGGTAATTTTTCACTTATCTTTTCTTCAACTTTAGTTGAAGATTTTTCTGTTATTATTTCCTCTCTGACTTTTTCGAGAAGTTCTTGAGTAAAACCATTATTGTAGACTTCTTTAGCATAATATCTCTGTTTATCTTCTGGCAGATTTTGTAATACATCAATAAATTCTTTTTCATGTTGGTCGAGCTCATCTAAAGGGGCGAGGTAAATATTATATATTACCGAAGGGAATTTATCTTTAATATAATCTTTTACATTGATAGTCTCTGAGGCAAGAATAGTAGAATTGGGGGAAGAAATTAGAACAAGGGAGAAAATTAAGGCAATTGACAATCTTAAAAATAATTTAGTTAGAGATAACCTTTTTTCTTTTTTAAACATTTTGAAACCTCTTATTTTACAGAGAACCGCCCTCTGTCACATTTTCATAATCAATCAGCCATAATAAATGTACGCCCTTCGGTTTTAGTTTACTCCTTATTATAAATCCTCTTGGTAATTTAAAGGTATAAAGTGCGATATATAACTTGTGCTTTCTTTCAATACTTTTCCATAAGTACTTGATAGGAATAACTTTAGCGGTTATTATTTTACCACGATCCAAATCCGGTAGATATTGAGTATTATACTCCCCTATCAATATCATCCCAGAACCAGTTTCATCTTTCACAATAAGAGCACCATTAATAAAGGTACTCTTCTCTGAGGTATAAAGCTCTTCTACTACTGCAACTTTTATCTTACCTTTTACTTTCATTATATGTCCCTGATAAGAATTGAAATGCGGGATGATTTCACCTAAAGCTAATATCTCATCTTTACATACTTTTACTTCCATCTGTTTGGAAAATACCCCTTCTTTGTCTCTCGCCTGTACCATTAAAGTATGGTAACCTGCTTTCGCCTGAGTTGAATCCCACATCACAGTAGCGGTATTCCACAATTTTTCTTTTCTAATTTTCATGGGAATAATATTACCCTGGTCGATCTGGTATCTTACCTCTTCAAGAGGACCATATTGGGTATAGATCTGGGCGGTCACCTCTGCTATTCCATCCAGTAAAGGGCCTGGCGCAATAATATTTATCTGCCTATCTGCCCCAATCTCTTTATAGAAGCTAAAAATATTATTTCCTTCTACCTGTACAATGCGATAGCCACAAGGTTTGCCATCAAAGCAGTCACCACGCCACCACTCCCCACACAGAGCAGCGGTAACCTGTTCCGGGATGCCCTGGCTATCTAATAATATATCCATATGCCAATGTCCTGAGAACATTTTTGTTGAATGCTGATTGAGCAGGTTTAGGACCTCAGCACGATTTTCCCATGATATAGTCGGCTCATGAAAAAAAACTAACAATGGTTCTCCTTCTCTATAAGATAAATTCTTTCGCAGCCATTCAACTTGATAATCTGGTATCTTATAAAATTGATTACCATCTAAAAATTCGTTTGGATCTAAAACGATACAGTGATATAAACCCCAATCAAAGGAATAGTAGGCAGGTCCGAAGTAATCTTGATACATTTCCTTATTATATCCCGGCTCGTTGCTAATATCCTTCTTATAACATATACCTACAACATCATGATTTCCCACCATATTAAATACCGGCATATCTAAATTTTTTATTGAATCAGAATAAATGTTATACCATTCTTTGGCCTGTGAAATTGTCGCGGACTCAGCCTCAAATACTAAATCACCTGTAGCAATTACAAAGGCAGGATTTATTTTATTAATCTCACTTAATGCTTTCTCAAAAAATATCCTGTGCTCCTCAAGGGCGTCTAAATGGATATCTGTTATTTGAACAAAAGTAAATTGCTTTGAATCTTTATCAGGTGCAAAACTTAAACCAAAGTGTAGATTATCTTCCAGTAAATTTTTATACCAGGAAGTAGTTGAAATATAATTAGAGGGTGTAGTTATGAAAATGAAATCACCTTCCCGGGGAAGGAGATAATTACCGGTTTCATCTGTAATAGTTACGGTTAATCCATTAGAAACAAGTATACCGGATAGACCTTTTTCTTCTATATCTTTTATTCCATTGGCATTGTGGTCTTCAAACACAATTCCTTTGACCTGGGAGATATCCTTAGATATGGGTGGTATAATGTCAGGTTGTATGGGGCTAAGGATACAACCTGCTTCCTCCTCTGAGAGCTTCATCTGCGGTTCAGTAGTTACTCGAATAGTATTCCCTTCTGTATCTATTATTCTATAAATTGTTGCCCAGACTGAAAATTCTCCGTTTAAAAATACTAAACTTAAAATAATAATTGCCAGTATTAAAAGAGAAGTTTTTCTCATAATGTTATCCTCCCTAATAAATACAGGTTTAAGAACATGATCGCTCAATGAATTGCCTTTGCCAAGAATCGTCTTTTTCTGATTTTTGATAGGAAAAATTGACTTAATAAGGCTGAACAAACTGCTGCCCCATATAATAGCCTATGATGGGTGTTAAGTAATTTTTGCAAAATACGAAATTCTTTTATTAGATCTAAGACTCTTAGGATTTTTTTTGTAGATTTATTTGAAGATTTATGGTGGGAATATTGGAATATATCCGACCGCTTTACCGTTGGTCAATAATTATAAAAATAAAAATTATCGCATATATACCTTAAAATTAGAATATTTAAACTTTTTTCAAAACTAAAAATTATTTTTAAAGAAAAAGGCAATAGCTAATTTTTTTTGATTAAAAAGATTTTTTACATTTGAGATTTCTCCCAATTGCTTTTTAATTTGATTTTTACTCCTAATAATTACATACGACAAAATTCATAAAAATCCTTCTTTTTTAGCAAAATAATTTGACAGAGATGAGATTGCTTCCCCTGCTTTCGCTGGGGTAGGCTTCACAACTTCACATTTTTATAATTTAGAAGAAGTTATTCTAAATGGTTAAACCTCATCCTCTTTTGGTTATTTTTTGGCTTAAATCATCCAAAAAAGTATAAAAAATTGGAACAATAATCAAAGACAAAAAGGTGGATGAAGTCAAACCCCCAATAATGGTAATCGCCATCGGTACCCGAAGCTCCGCGCCTTCTCCAATGCCTATTGCCATTGGAACCAGAGCAAGAACCGTGGTAAACATGGTCATCAAAATGGGTCTTAAACGGGTTTTTCCTCCTAGAATAATGGCTTCTTTCCTTTCCATTCCCTTTTTCCGAAGTTTATTAATATAATCAATCAAAACTATACTGTTATTGACCACAATCCCTACCAACATGATGATGCCGATAAAGGAAAGCACATTCAAACTTTTATCTGTCAGTAATAATGCCAAAATAACTCCTATTAAAGAAAAAGGAACAGAAAACATGACTGCAAGGGGCATTAAAAGGGATTCAAACTGAGCAGCAATAATCATATAAACCAGGATAATGGATAAAACCAATGCCTGAGCAAGTTGTAGAAATGACTCTTGCATTTCTCTGTTTTCTCCGACAAATTCATAGCGATAATCCTCGGGTAACACTAATTTATCCAATTGCTGCTGAGCATCCTGAATCACTTTACCTAAAAAGCGATTACTGATATTTCCGGAAACATTCACTGTCCGCTGCTGATTTTCACGGTCAATCCCTTTGGGCCCGGAAGCCACTACTACTTCTGCAATTTCCTTTAATGGAATCTGTAAACCAACGCTGGAGCTAATGAGAAGATTTTCTACTTCCTCTATACTGTTTCTATCTTCCTCCTCCAATCTAATCCGAATATCAATTTGTTCTCCTTTTTCCTGATAAATACTGGCAACTCTACCTAAAAGAGCATCATGAACGGTAGAAGCAATCTGAGCAGTATTTAAACCATAGAGATTTGCTTTTTCGCGGTCAATATTTACATGTAATTCCGGACGTACATCTTCTACACTGCTCTCCAGGTCATACACTCCTTCAACTTCTGCTATCGATATCAAAATACGATTGGCGATATTTTCCAATTCATCCAGTGAATCACCGGATATTTTTACTTCTAAATCCGACCCGGAGGAAAATGAAAAACCTTGTTCCCCAAATTTTATTTGAGCATCCGGGTAAGTACCGATTTTTTGCCTTAATTCGTTAATAATCTGCGCCATGCTTCTATCTCTCTTATTCTGTTCCACCAGATTAACCATAATGGTGCCACTGTTACCACCTTCGGTACTAAATCCCATTCCACCGGAACCCTCTCCTGCGGTAGTTAACATACTTTTTATTTCCGGTATTTCTAAGACAATTTTTTCCACTTCACTCACAACTTCTCTGGTAGTTTCCAGATTCGTCCCGGTAGGCAAAGTAATATTAATATTAAATTGTCCCTGGTCACTCGATGGAATGAACTCTCTTCCTACAAAGGGTATTAACATGATTGACCCGACAAAAATAATCACTGCCAGAATAAATACAATTCCCCGGTGCCTTAAAGACCAGGTAATCAATCTGCCATATTCTTCTCTCACAAAATTAAAAATTCTTCCACCTTGACTCAGAGAATTTTGAACTAAATTTTCTTTAGAAATAGATGGTCTATTATCCTTTACTTTAAAGCGTAAAATTTTTGAAGAAAGCATGGGAACAAGGGTTAAAGCCACCATCAAAGAGGTTAAAAGAGAAAAAGTAATGGTATACCCCATAGACCTAAATAATTCACTGGCAATTCCCTGAACATATAAAATAGGCAAAAATACTGCAATAGTAGTAAAGGTGGAAGCTGAAATCGCCGTGCCCACTTCACTTGCACCCAGGCAAGCAGATTTTTTGGTATCGGTTCCCAATTCTCTATACCTGAATATATTTTCCAAAACCACAATGGAATTATCCACCATCATACCGATTCCCAGGGCTAAACCTCCCAGGGTCATCATATTCAAGGTTAAATTGGTAAAATAAAGCAAAGTAAAGGTAAAAATCAAAGAAATAGGTATGGCAAAACTAATAATTAATGTACTGCTTAAATTACCCAGGAAAAATAATAGAACAAATACCGCTAAAATCGCCCCGAATAAAGCCACCCATCCTACTTGCGATATGGTTTTTTTGATAAAATCGGAAGAATCAAATACCGGGGTGATAGATATATCGTCAGGCAGTAAGTTTTGAATGGTCTCGAGTTCTTTAAATACCCTTTTGGCTACAATAACCGTATTTTTACCCGATTCTTTCTGTAAGCTCACCATGATACCGGGTTTTCCGTTTACATAGGTAATTGAATTTCTTTCCTTAAAGGTATCTTCAACTTTAGCAATATCACCTAGATAAATTTTGTTTCCCCGAATATTAGAGATTAATATTTCTTCGATATCTTGAATGCTTTCAAATCTCCCCAAAGTCCTGATAAGAAAATTAATAGTACCTTCCTTTAATGTTCCTGCCGGTAAATTAACATTTTCTCCGGCCAAAGCAGCAGTCACCTGACTAAAACTTAACTGGTTGGAACGGAGTTTTTCATTATCAATCGAAACCAGTATTTCTCTATCCAAACCACCGTTAATCGACACGCTGGCAACCTCTTCCAATCTTTCCAGACGGGGTTTGACTATATCTTCCGCATATTCCTGTAATTTTTGTAAATCTTTCTCCTCCGAATCCATTCCCAAAACTAAAATCGGCATCAGTGAGGGGTCAAATTTAATGACAATCGGATCACTGGCATCATCAGGAAGAAAGCCTTTGACCTGGTCAATCTTCTCCCGAATATTCAAAGCACTGACATCCATATCTGTGCCCCAGTTAAATTCCATCAAAACAACAGAGTTTCCCTCCCGAGAATAAGAGTAAATATTTTTTACGCCCTGAATGGTACCTATCGCTTCTTCCAGGGGAATCGTAACCATATTTTCTATTTCCTGGGGAGCTACTCCCGAATAGGAAACAATGATGGCTGACATTGGAAAGGATAAGTCAGGCAATAAATCTAATCCTAAATTCTGATATGAAATAAGGCCTATCAGAATTAATCCGATAAAAACCATTAAAATGGTAACTGGTCGGTTAACCGAAAAATTAGGTAAATTCAATTCTATTCCTCCTTATCCAGCACGTCTACTCTTACTCCGTCTTCCAACTCTTGATTACCAAGTACGACAATCTCTTCTTCTTCTGACAGTCCATCCAATATCTCCACCCGTTCATCCTGAATAATGCCTAAAACGACTTCTTTTTGTCTGGCTATTCCCTCTTCAATCACATAAACATATATCCCATCCTTTTTTCTGGTCAGGGCACTGGAAGAAATGATTAATGCATCCTGATTGGTTTTTACAAGAATATCTCCCCGGGCAAAAACGCCAACAGGAATATCCACTTCGGGTTTAAGTATTTCAATTTTTACCTCCAGCGTCTTACTAATTTGATCGACCGCCACACCTTTGGAAACAACTTCTCCCTGGAATTTTTCTTCCGGAAAGGCATCAATTTTAAGATCCACCGTTTGGCTCTCTTTTATTTTAGAAATATCTTTCTCTGAAATTCCTACTCTAACAAATATTCTGCTTACATCTATGATGGACAATAAAGGTATGGAAGGAGAAACCATTTCACCGGAACTTACGGTAATGGAAGTCACTTTACCGCTAATAGGAGCAGTCACTTGCGTATTTTTCAATTGATATTTTGCCATATCCAAAGCTGACTTGGTCTGTCTTACCTGAGCTTCGACTGATTTTACATCTTCTTCCGCTGCGCCTTCTATGACTAATTCATAGCTTTCCTGGGCTGACTGATACTGCACATCTGCAATCTCATATTGATTTTTCGCCTGTTCATATTGTTGTTCGGATATTGCCTTTTCGGTAAAAAGTTTTTTCATTCTCAGATAATTTTCCTCTGCGCTATCCCGATTAATTTTGGCTTGAAGCACGGCTGATTCTGCCTGCTTAATCTCTTGAGGGCGTGCCCCGGATTTGATTTTATCATAGGAAGCCTGGACGGAATCCAGTGTTGCCTGAGCTTGTGCCACCTGGATTTTAATTTGTTCATCACCCAGGACAATAAGTATATCTCCCTTGTTAACCTCTTCACCATCTTTTACTTTGACTTCTTTAGCCTGTCCCATTATTTCAGAAGTTACTCTTACCGTTTCATTCGCTTCCACCACACCGGTAACCTTTAAAAAAGAATTAACTTCCCCTTTTTCCACCAGAGCAGTTCTTACCGGAATAATGATTTCTTCTTTTATTTGTGATTTCTGAACTTCTTCCTGCTGTCTTTCATTCAATCTATTGACAATTCGAAATGCCAATAAACCGATAATAACAATAAGCAAAAAGATGAAAAAGAATGTTCTTTTCTTAATTTTCATAAAATATTTCCTCTCTCTTCTAACCAATATTCTTTTATATATTAATAAATATGGTCATCTAAAAATTCTTACACCAAACTAATAAAAATAAACAAGTATCAAGGGATTATTTTTATACATTTATCAATTTTTTACTTATATGTTCCCATTGCTTTAACCAGGGCAGCACGATTGATATTATAATCATAAAGAGCATTTAAATGATTGGTTTCAGCTTCAATGAGAGTACTTTGGGCATCAATCACCTCTGTATTTGTTGCAATGCCTGCATTATATTTTACCTGGGCAATGCGAAAACTTTCCTGGGAATTTTTTATACCTTCCTCCGCTACTTTAATTAATTTTTCCGCTTCTTTCATATTCAAATAAGCAGAACGTACTTCAAATTCAATTAATTGCTGCACCTGCTTTTCACTTTGGTCAACCTGAGCAAGATTTATCTCCGCCTGTTCGATCTTGGCCTTGTTAACGCCACCATCCAAGAGAGAATATTCTGCGAAAATCACAGCCTGCCAACCGGTGCCTCCCGATTCAGCACTAAACGTCACCTGCGGTTTTTTATTGCTTTTGGCTATATCAACCATTTCTTCCATAATCCTTCTTTGCTGGGCGATATTCATCATTTCCATCCGATTCTCTCTGGCCTGGATTAAAGCATCTTCCAGATTAATTTCGCAGGGTTCATAGGATAAATTATTCTCCAATACCAAGTCGGTATTTAAATCAATCCCCATAATAGAATTAAGATTATACATCGTCAGTTTATAACCATTTTCTGCCTTGATTAGATTATGTTCGAGGTTAGATAATTGAGACTTAATTCGATTTAAGTCTATCGGGGCAATCATTCCTTCTTTTAACAGTGCTTCCGATGATTCCAGGTGAGCTTGCATCTGCTTGACTGCCTGTGTACTTACTCTTTTTATCCCTTCAGTTTGCAAGACCTGTGAATAAGCCTCAGTAACTTTGTAAATAATGTCCTGTTTTTCCTTCTCCAGGTCATTCAAAGAAATTTGCTTATTGGCTTCTGCCTGATCAATTAGTGATTCTATTTTGTTTCCGCTATAAATAATTTTTGTTGCACTTATAGAGACAATCGGAACCAATGGAGCAAGAGTAAGAAGATCGCTA
>JAUVOA010000112.1 GCA_030599445.1 Atribacterota bacterium
AGCCCTTGTCTGGCTGGAATGACTGTACAGGAAGTGATTAGCAATATGCAAAAAGCTTATGAAAAACAGATGAAAGGGGTTAATGATTTTACTGTAATTCATCGGAGTACCGGCGGAATGGCTGCTTTAGCTGGTGACACTGTTACTCATTATAAAAAAGTAAAACTTGATGGTCAAGATATTTACAAAAGTCGTATTGAATCCCAGGTAATGGGCATGGATATGGTTATAATTAATGATGGGAAATACTATTGGACCACAAATCCTATGACCGGAGAAATAGATAAAGAAATTTCCGAACATGATTCAGTTCAAATATGGAGAAACTTAGATCCGGTTAGGACTCAATATTTAGGAGAAGAGGAAGTTAATGGAGAGAAAGCTTATGTTTTAAAATTTGATAATCCTATTCAGGTTATGGGAAAACAGCAAGCTATGGCTCAACAGGAGGAAGAACCAGAAGAGCCTGGTGAAATGTGGGGAACATTATGGATTAGCAGTAAGACCTGGATGCCTCTTCGGATGCTTATGGAGTTTAAAGCAGAATCAATGGAAGAAGCAGAGGAGATGATTATGATTATGAAAATGACTACAGATTTAAAGGACTATCGACAAGTTGGTACTATGCTTCATCCCCATCAGATGGTTATGAGTACTACAATGGAATTGGATACCACCGGTTTAAGCGAGGAAGAAAAGAAGGAAGGACAAGCGATGATGCAGATGATGTCGGCAATGATGTCCGGAATGGGTTCCTTTACCATAGACACTATTGATATAAAAGTTAATACTGGTCTTTCTGATGATCTTTTCGATGGAAACAAATTGGAATAAAATATAACAAAGTATAACAGGGGATGGTTCTCTGTCATACTTTTAGAATTATCAATTAAGTAATATATAGAAGAGTTATTAAGATTTTGTTTATGTAAGATTGCAGGATAACCGGAAGAACAAGGAAAATAGATATAAATTTGTAAAGGTATTTTATGGAGATTGATAAATTCTGGGAAAAGAAAGAAAAAGAGATTCAGGGGAAAATAATCCATAAATGTTTGGCGCAATATCTGAGTGGATATAGAAATTTTGGCGGACCATCGTGGGGTGTATTCTTTTTCTCCAAGCAAGCAATCTATTTTCAAACTTTTCCCAAGAAAAATTGGCTTTCATCTATTTGGCAAACAGAAACAGAAGATTTGAGGGAATCATCTCTGAATTTTTGTATTCCTTGGGATGAAATTACAAAAATTACTTTCCCTGAAGAGAAGTCAAAAATACAGAAGCTCTTCTTTGGCTCAGGTAATCTGGTAACATTGGATTATGTCAGTGAAAATGAAAGTTTCAGTCTAAAATTATTATTTAATGATGATATGGATATATTGAAAGAAAGTTCCTCCTCTTTGCGTATAAATAAGTGAATGACAAAAAAATTGTCAACAAACAAAAATTTTAAGGAGGAACGAATAGAATGAAAAGTTCAAGAAATTTAAAAGTCGGAGTAACTCTGCTGGTCATAGCACTGGCAGTCGGAGTCTTTGCTCTCATCGTTTGGGCAGATGGTAATGGAACATATGGAATGGGAAAGGGATCCGGTGGAAATATTGAAACCCCCAGATATGGTATGCAAAATAAAGAGGTTTCTAACCAGGTAGAAGGCTTGGGGAATGGAATGGGTCGCAAAGCTGCTGCACCTGATGATGATGGCGATGGCATCCCCAACGGACAAGATGAGGATTATGAAACTGAGTGTGATGACGAATGTGACGGAACCTGTGACAGTGAAGCTAAGGGCAGTGGCATGAGAAGAAATTCTTCCGATAATGTTTCTGGATTACAAGCTCATGTAAGCGGAATGGAAATGAAGACTATGACCATTGCAGATATTGCTGCCCTTTTGGGGATAGATGCTGACGAATTGTTAGATGAAATTAAGAATGAATTTGAACTTACTCAAGAATATAACAGTAGCAACACCATAGATGACTTAAGGGGAGAATTTAGATTTTCACCTTATCAGATAATGGAGATTGCCCAGAGAATTAAAATAGCATCAGTCGAATAAATTTTTAAACTATCAAAATAAAATAACTAACTTCAATTAACAGAAAATAACTCCCTTACTGATAAGAGTGAGGGAGTTATTTTTTTGGGTAAAAATATTTTTAAAAATAGAGTTGACAAAATGATACAATTGTAGTATCATAATATAAATAAAAAATAAGGCTTTTTAAAACAAAGAAATTGTTATCAAGATTAAAAAATTAAGGGAAAATCGATAGGTGAAATTAATAACCCGAAACACTGATTATGCGGTAAGGGCACTTTGCTGTATTGCCGAACAAAAACAAGAGGTAATCTCAGCTGACCAATTAGTTAAATCTTTAAAGATGCCCCGCCCCTTTTTAAGAAAAATACTACAAACTTTAAATAAAGAAGGATTGCTTAATTCATCTATGGGTAAGGGTGGCGGTTTTGCTTTAGCCGTATCTCCGGAAAAAATAACCCTAACTGATGTAATGGAAATATTTCAGGGACCGACAAGATTAAACGAATGTAAATTTAGAAAAAGCGATTGTCCCTATATAAACGATTGTTTTTTAAAGAAAAAGATAGATGAGATAGAAAAAGAGGTTATTGTAAAATTAAAAGCCATAACTATAGCGTCTATAATAAAAAAGGAGGTAAATGTAGATGACAAAGAAGTTAGAGGTTTATAAATGTGAGATTTGCGGAAATATTGTTGAGGTATTACATCAGGGAAGAGGAGCTTTAGTCTGCTGCGGGCAGGAAATGAAGCTGATGGAAGAACAGACTGCTGATCAAACTACTGAAAAACATGTACCGGTAATGGAAAAGATTTCTTCCGGAATTAAAGCTGTAGTCGGTTCAACATTGCATCCCATGGAAGAGAAACACTATATCGAATGGATTGAGATTATTACTGAAAAAGGTGCTTCCCGAAAATTTTTAAAGCCGGGTGATAAGCCGGAATCTCTATTTAAAGATGTAGAGGGACTAGAGAAGATTAGAGAATACTGTAATATTCATGGATTATGGAAACATAAAGAATAAATAGTACAGTAATTGAAGTAATTGTAGAGGCGTATTGCTATACGCCTCTACTTCTAGACCCTTTTATGCTTATACTTTTAATTTTATAAAGAGGAGATAAGCAAATGGATTTGAAAGCACTTTACAATATCAGTTACGGTATTTATATAGTCAGTTCAAAAAAAGAAGGCCACATAAATGGACAGATTGCCAATACAGTTTTTCAGACAACTTCCGAGCCGGCTACCATTGCGGTTTGTATTAATAAAAAAAATTTAACCCATGAGTTTATTACCGAAAGTAAAGTATTTGCTGTTTCGGTATTAGAACAGGAAACCGATATGAAATTTATCGGAAGATTTGGTTTTAAGTCAGGAAGAGATGAAGACAAATTTAAGGGAATAAATTATAAGATCGGGGTAACCGGTTCGCCCATAATTATGGAAAACACTTTAGCTTTTATGGAGGCCGAAGTAATTATGGAAATGGATGCGGGTACCCATACTCTATTTGTAGGGAAAGTTGTTGAAGCAGGGAATATTAAAAAGGCAAAACCGTTGACTTACGATTATTACCATCAGATTAAAAAAGGTGTCTCTCCCAAGACCGCACCTACTTATATTCCGAAAGAGGAAAAATCGGAAAAAGAAATAAATAAAGAAAAAGAAAGGAGTCAGAAAAAAATGGCTAAATTTAAATGTACAGTTTGTGGATATATTTATGAACCTGAAAAAGGCGATCCCGAGTCAGGGGTAAATCCGGGAACTCCCTTTGAAGACCTACCTGATGATTGGGTATGTCCGGTATGTGGTGCTGGCAAAGATGATTTTGAAGAGGTGAGTTAGAAATGGCTGTAAAAGAAATAAAAAAAGATATCTACTGGGTAGGAGCTATTGACTGGGATAGAAGACTATTTGATGAGCTCATCCCTCTTCCCGAGGGTACCAGCTATAATGCTTATCTGATAAAAGGTCAGGAAAAGACAGTTTTAATTGATACGGTTGACCCGACCAAAGAAGATGATTTATTGGACAATTTAGATGATTTAGAGATAGAGCATCTGGATTATATAGTGGCAAATCATGCCGAACAGGACCATTCCGGGGCTATTCCTCTAATGTTAGAATTATATTCGGAAGCAAAAATAGTGACTAACCAGAAATGCAAGAAAATGCTGATGGAACACCTTCTTATTAAAGAAGACAGAATTATAACCGTAAATGATAATGATACCCTATCTTTAGGAGGAAAAACTCTAAAATTTATATTTGCTCCCTGGGTACATTGGCCGGAAACCATGTTAACTTACTTAGAAGAGGATAAGATTTTGTTCAGCTGTGACCTATTCGGGGCACATCTTGCCGAGAGTAATTTATGGGTAGATGATGAGTCTAAAGTTTACTTTGCCGCCAAGCGTTATTATGCAGAGATTATGATGCCCTTCCGTAAAAATATTAAAAAACATTTGGAAAGATTGAAGGAATTAGAAATTAAAACTGTTGCCCCCAGTCACGGCCAAATATATTCTCATCCGGAATTTATTTTGTCGGCTTACAGAGAATGGATTTCTGATGAAGTGGAGAATGAAGTAATCATTCCCTATGTTTCTATGCATGGCAGTGTTGAGGAGATGGTGTATATCTTAAGCGAAGAATTAATGAGAAAGGGGATAACTGTAAAACTCTTTAATCTTTCCAGAACCGACATAGGTGCATTATCTATAGCTTTAGTAGATGCCGCCACCATTGTAATCGCCTCACCTACGGTTTTAGCCGGCGCACATCCCCAGATAGTTTCAGCAGTCTATCTGGCTAATGCTTTAAGGCCAAAGCTAAAATATGCCTCGGTTATCGGTTCTTATGGATGGGGAGGAAAGATGCTGGAAAATATTAGTGCAATGATAAGTAATTTAAAAGTAGAGATTCTTTCTCCGGTGATAGTAAAGGGTTATCCCAAAGAAGAAGATTATAGGTCTTTGATAAAATTAGCCGGCAAAATAGCAGAAAAACATAAAAATCTATAAGTGAGTGTAACCCAAAAAGCAAACAAAATGGTAAGGTAGGGGTACGATGCATCGTGCCCACAGGAGAAATTGGGTAATAATACGGCGAGGGCATAATTCATTGTGCCCCTACAACATAACTATAACCAAAAAGTTATAATTTAATATAAAATTATCTGTAACGCACTATATATAATCTGTTGAGAATATTTTTTAGCTTTTTGGGAAATATCCATAAGCAGGTTCAAAACTATTTTTAAAAAAATATTTTAGGAGGATGAAAAATGAAAGATTTAAAAGGAACAAAAACCGAAAAGAATTTAATGGAAGCCTTTGCCGGGGAATCCCAGGCCAGAAACAAATATACTTACTTTGCTTCCAAAGCCAAAAAAGAAGGGTATGAACAGATTGCTTCTATTTTTTTAGAAACAGCTGAAAACGAAAAGGAACATGCCAAGCTCCACTTTAAAAAATTAGCAGGAATCGGAAACACTATTGATAATTTAAAAGCAGCAGCTGCCGGTGAAAATTTCGAATGGACAGAAATGTACCCTCGCATGGCTGAAGAAGCAAAAGAAGAAGGGTTTGAAGAAATTGCTAAGATGTTTGAGGGGATTGCTGAAATTGAAAAAGGACATGAAGC
>JAUVOA010000237.1 GCA_030599445.1 Atribacterota bacterium
ATTATAATGCAAGTTAATTAAAAAAATATACTTAAAGAGTAACTCATATATTAATTCCTAACAGATGCTCATTACTTCTACTAGCTTATGATACACTTTTTCGGTTTCATCACTCATACAAAAAGTTCTATAATCGTTCTGTCTGGGGAGCCAGGCAATTTCAAGCCCTTTGGCCTTTTGTTGAAGGGCTTTTTTTATTTTTATAAATTATTTTTCAGAAAAAGAAGGATTTTGGATCAAAATAACGTATATAATAATATATATACAACATATCATATAAAGGAAAAGGTGGGGATGAGAGAACATCAGTGGAAGTTTCTTAACTCCCATCAGATCGGGATGAGATAGGTTGCTTATTAAATCTAAGGAGTTACTGCTAACCTCATAAGTAATTTAGATTAAGAAGCTATTTAAGCTGAAGATATGATTTAGCTATCAATAAAAGGAGGGGTAAAATAAAAAGAACTTCCATTTTATAGTATCGTAGAAACTTTTGGTCTGGAAGATAGATTTTATCCAGATGAGAACATCAGCTATCTTTAGCAAGGCGTTAATAGAGCTCTTTCAAGATATCTATAATCTAAAATAAGAAGAATTTTTTATAGCTTTTTGTTAGTAAAATTGAAGTTTTCAAAGAGAGAGATTATACCCTGGAAATTGAAATATGATTATTTTAGTTATATTAGAATATATTCTGACGATTTGCTTATCGGTGATTATATTAATCTTTTTTGTACCAATATTTTTTCATCTTCAGGTAAGTAAATACAATGGTCTTGTTTTATGGGTAAAAGTTAACTGGCTGTTTAATGCTATTTACTGTCATATTAAGAAAGAAGGGGATCAAAATCTGGTAATTATCTTAAAAATTTTTGGTTTAAAGATTCCGATAGAGCGAGAAAGAGCTAAGAAGAAGAAAAAGGAAAAGATTAAAAAAGAAAAAAAATTTAATTTTAGAGCATTACTTAACCAACCTTTTTTAACTAAAACATTTCAATTTATTAAAAAAGTATTAAAGCATATTGTTCCTCAAGAATTTCGGGTAAGGTTATCCTATGGTTTTGATAATCCAGCCAATACCGGGATATTATGTGGTTTTATTGCCTTATTTTCCGCTTATTATTCCGGGTACGATATCTCTCTTGACCCTATCTTTGATCAGGAAATTTTAGAAGGAGAATTATTTCTAAAGGGCAGATTATTTTGTTTTGTGATTACCTATTACATTCTGCAATTGGTTTTATCAAAAACTTTCCGGAAAACAATAAAAGAGGCAAAAAAAATTAATTAAATTTAAGGAGGTATTAAAAATGAGCGAAGGAGCAAACAAACAGGTAGAAATGTTGTTTGAAAAGTTAAAAGATTTTATAACTTCTAAAACTGTGGTGGGAGAAGAGATAAAGGTAGGAAAATTAACTTTAATCCCCATCATTGAAGTTACCTTTGGTATGGGCTCAGGGACTGGTGGAGGTAAATATGCCAAAGATCAGGAAGGTTCTGGCGAAGGAATAGGTCTGGGCGTCAAAGCCAGACCATCGGCCATTATTGTCATTAAAGAAGAAGAGGTTGAATTATTGTCTTTGCATAAGCCCGGCTCTTTGGAAAAATTAATAGAAAAATTTCCCGAGATTATGGAAAAATTTCCCCGTAAACCGGGAAAGAGGGAAGGGAAAGAAGAAAAGAAAGAATAAAAAATGTATTATTTTTGTAATAATCGCTACAATTGTCTTGATAATCTTTATTGCTGGTAGACTGGCAAAACCCATTTATCACGATGTAGTAAAATCATAAATTATAAATGTCACATTTTTTATCATTCATGTACATTTTGAGTTTCATCACTCATACAAAAAGTTCTATAATCGTTCTGTTGGGGAGCCTTGACTTTTCTTAGCCCTTTGGTATTTTGCTGAAGGGCTTTTCTTTTTTATTTTTAAATATTTTCATAATAAGTGCTAAAATTATCTTACCTTTTGTTTACAATATATTTAGGTTAAACTTAAAGACTACATAAATTAATACAAATAATTATTATTTAGGAGTTAATTAATTACTGTTGACAAAAAATATTTTTTTATATATAATCACTACTAAAGCAATAATATTAGTAGTAATTACTCAAATAACCCTCAAGAAGGTTATGCAAATTCTTGAAGGAAGTATGAGTTTTGTGGATAGATATAATTTAATTACGGAAATATTTAATTTTTACATAATCTTAGAAAAAAAAATAAAAGAAAGGAGGTGAGGTTCTATACCAAAGTTTTTGAGCACCCATACATTACCACCCGAGCCTTCACTCGAGAACAAATAGAGCAGTTTACCCAGACCGCACAGTAGGATCCAGTCCTACGGGACTATCGGAGCTTTGTCAATCTTTCAGAAGGCAAGGCAGTTTGCGTTCTTGAAGCTCCTGATATGGAAACTGTAGCTGCTTGGTTCGAGAAGATGAAGATGTCCATGACAGCATCAATCGAGTAGAGCTAGAAGGCGATAGTGGTGTGATTAAAGAATTATTAATACGAAGTGGGGGATCGCATGACTTCCCCTTAAATATTCCAAAGGAGGTGAAACATGTTATTACATATTACACAGATCCACACTCCCGAACGTTGCCCTGCAGATGAAGGTGGGTTAAAAATGCTATATGACCCAAGTGTGGAAGGAGTTAAGTTACGAGCAGTGTATGGTGCATTGTCTGAGCATGTAATATACTATATCGTGGAAGCGGATAACCTGGAGGCAGTATACAAATTCCTCGACCCAGGATGGACGCGATGCACCAGTAAGATCACCCTGGTGAGTGAAGGGCCGATTGTGCGGTGATTGTCTTAAAAAGCTAAGTAATAGTTAAAGTGCACAATTTTTCGGCGGGCTAGGGCGGACTTTCTCCGATTCTAACATAATCTAAAGGATTTGGAGTCTTAAAAAATGGAGGTGTAACCATGACACGAATCAACAATGTTGATATTGATAAGGTCAAGGCATTTGGCGAGCAAATCAAAATTGACCATTTAAATGCCAGAAAGACACAGGTAATTGAAGGAGAATGGCTTCTTAAAGAAGGCGGAGCGCAATTTCAATCGACCATCGAATTTGAAGGTGGTCAAACAATATTTGAAATGGATAATCCCACGTTCATGGGAGGTGGTGGAAACTTGCCAGGGCCAATGCATTATTGTTTCTATGGACTTGCGTCTTGCTATACTGGCACTTTTGCAACGATGGCTGCAATGTTGGGCATAAAACTGAAAAAGCTCACAACTCGAGTTGAGGCGGATGTCAATTTCTCTCGAGTATTTGGTCTTGGGGATCAACCTATTATGGAAGAAATAAGAATAACACTTCATGTTGTTAGTGATGCACCAGAGGA
>JAUVOA010000026.1 GCA_030599445.1 Atribacterota bacterium
TAAATTTAGCCAGAAGGCGATAATCGAAATTGAATCAGTTGGTGGGAAGATAGAGGTGATATAATTGTTAGAAACTTTTCGTAATTTATTTAAAATACCTGATTTAAAAAAGAGATTATTATTTACCTTGGGTATGATAGTGGTGGTTAGATTGGGGAGTCATTTGCCTTTGCCAGGCGTAGATAAAGAAGCAATGGCTAATCTATTTGCTCAAGGAGGAATATTAGGTTTTTTTGACCTTTTCGCCGGAGGAGCATTAAGTCGTTTTTCTATTTTTGCCTTAGGGATTATGCCTTATATTAATGCTTCTATTATTATGAATCTTTTAACTGCAGTGGTCCCTACTTTAGAACAATGGGCTAAAGAAGGGGAAGAGGGCAGGACCAAAATTACTAAAGTTACTCGTTATGCAACAGTATTTTTGGCTATTGTTCAAGCCTTTGGAATAAGTGTTTGGCTGCAAAATATGGGTGTATTGATGATTTCAGGATTTGGTTTCAGATTCTTATTGTTAATTACCCTTACAGCTGGAACTTGTTTTTTAATGTGGTTAGGTGAACAGATTACTGATTTTGGCATCGGTAATGGTATTTCAATAATTATTTTTGCTGGAATTATTGCCAGAATTCCTTCCCAAATTGTACAAACCTTTAAACTTTTACAAGTTGGAGAAATAGGAATTATACCACTAATAAGTTTAATCGCAATTTCTGTAGTTGTTATTGGAGGAGTTATAGCTATTCAAAAAGGACAGAGGAGGATACCGGTTCAGTATGCAAAAAGAGTAATAGGACGCAGAATGTACGGTGGACAAGGGACCCATATCCCTTTACGGGTAAACCAAGCAGGGGTTATTCCCATAATATTTGCCTCTGCAATATTACTTTTTCCAGCTACTATTGCGCAATTTTTTCAAAATTTAGCTTTTATGAAAAGTATGTCTGAGGCTCTTTCGCCGGGACAGCCGCTATATCTAATTTTGTATGCCGTATTAATTATAGTGTTTACTTACTTTTATACTGCAATTACCTTCAATCCTGCTAATATGGCGGATAATATGAAAAAATATGGAGGTTTTATCCCCGGGATAAGACCAGGGAAAAATACTACTGTCTATATTGATCATATAATGACTCGAATTACACTAAGTGGTGCGTTATTCCTAGCTGTAATTGCTATTCTACCTAATATTTTAATAAAAATTACCGGTATTACTACTTTCTATTTCGGAGGAACTTCTTTATTGATTATGGTAGGAGTGGCTTTAGAAACTGTTCAACAGATTGAATCCCATATGTTAATGAGGCATTATGAAGGATTTATTAAGAAATAGTTTTTATAAACTTATTTGATTCGTTAGTTGCTTAGTTAGCTGGTTAAGAAAAAGAAGTCAGAAGTCAGAATATAGAAATAGATTCTCTTTATCTAAATCTAAAAACTGTAAACCGATAACTGAAAACCCGTATTTAATGCTAATGACTAACGGCTAATTAAAGCAGGATAGTTGACTTAAATATAAAGAAAGGGAAAATTATGAGATTAATCTTGTTAGGTCCTCCGGGTGGGGGGAAAGGAACAGTAGCAAAAAGGTTGCAGGCAGAATTCAATATTCCGGTGATTTCAACAGGAGGAATCTTAAGAGAAGCAGTAGATAAAAAGAATAAGCTGGGTATAGAAGTTGAGAATATTATGAGTAAAGGAGGCTTAGTGCCTGACCATATTATTCTGGAAATAATAAAAGAAAGAATAAAGCAGGAAGATTGTAAAAATGGTTATATCTTTGATGGCTTCCCCCGAAATATCGAACAGGCGAATTCATTAGAGAAATTATATAAAGAGCTCAATGAATATATTGATTATGTATTTTACTTTGAGATACTTTTTTCTGAAATAATACAAAGGATATCTAACCGTAGAGTATGTAAAAAATGTAGCACTAATTATAATTTGTCATTTAATCCTCCTAAAAAAGATAATACCTGTGATCTTTGCGGTGGAGAGCTGTATCAACGAGAGGATGATAAAGAAGAGACCATAAAGAATAGATTGAAAGTATTTACTAAACAAACTATACCTTTAAAAAAATATTATAAAGAAAAAAAACTATTAAAAGTAATAGATGCTGATTTAAGTGAAAATGCTTTTTTAGCCATCAAAAAAGTTTTGCGAGGAATGCATAAATAGATTAATGCTAATTTTAAAGTCTCCCGAAGAAATTAAATGCATAAGAAAGAGTTGCAAGTTAGCAGCAAGCGCATTAAATAAAATATTAGAAAATATTAAAGAGGGTATTACTACTTTGGAGTTGGATAGGATTGCTGAGGATTATATAATAAAACATGGAGCAAAACCTGCATTTAAAGGTTATGGAATAGAAAAAAATAAATTCCAGCATTCTATATGTATTTCTGTAAACGAAGAAGTAGTTCACGGTATTCCTGGAAGGAGAAGATTAAGGGAAGGGGATATTGTAAGTATAGATATTGGAACAAATTTAGAAGGTTACTATGGAGATACTGCGATTACAGTCCCCGTTGGAAGAATAGGGCCAAAAGAACAAAAACTTTTAGAAGTAACCAAAAAATCTTTGTTTAAAGGTATAGAGAAAGCCATTATAGGCAATAGATTAGGTGATATTTCTTTTGCCATTCAAGAAACAGTAGAAAAATCACATTTTTCTGTAGTAAGAGAATATGTTGGCCACGGAGTGGGTTGTTATTTGCACGAAGAACCACAGATACCTAATTATGGTGTTCCTTGTACTGGTTTAAGGTTGGAAGAGGGGATGGTGTTAGCACTTGAACCTATGGTAAATGTGGGCGGTTATAAAACAAGACTTTGTAATAATGGATGGACAGTTGTAACAGAAGACGGAAGTCGGTCAGCACATTTTGAACATTCTATATCAATAACTGCAGATGGTAACGAAATATTAACTACTCTTTGAATAAATTAGTGATTTGTAAATGGTTTGATGGTTTGAGTAAAAATAATTTAGGTGGAGGAATAATTGATGGCGAAAGAGAAGTGTATAGAAATGCAAGGAAAAGTTATTCAATCCTTACCAAATGCTACATTTCGGGTTGAACTGGAAAACGGTTGTGAGATATTAGCCCATATTTCAGGTAAAATAAGGATGCATTTTATTAGAATCTTACCCGGAGACAGAGTAAAAGTTGAAATATCGCCTTATGATTTAACCCAGGGTAGAATTGTATATAGATTATAAGTTAGTATCTCATATCTAGTGAGTCGTGTCTCATAAAAGGATAGAATTTAGAAACCAGATCTCTGGCTCCTAAATTCTGGATATCTAAGTAGTTTTAAGATAAGTTTTAAATTATGGCTTTACACTTTTCGCTTTAAATCTTTAATTTAATAATAAATGATTATATAGGCAAAATAAATTTTCTAACGAGATGCTAGATACGAACGACTAGATACTATATGATACGTGGAGGAAGGAAATAAATGAAAGTAAGATCATCAGTCAAAAAAATGTGTGCAAAATGCAAAATAATAAAAAGAAAAGGTAAAATTAGAATAATTTGTAATAATCCAAAGCATAAACAGAGACAGGGGAAATAATTTTAAAGGAGGATATATTAAGATATGGCCAGAATAGCTGGAGTAGATTTACCAAGAAATAAAAGAATAGAATATGCTTTAACTTATATTTATGGAATTGGTATCACCAGTGCTCGTTCCGTATTAAAAGAATCAAAAGTCAATTTGGATACCAGGGCGAAAGATTTAACAGAAGAAGAGATAAATAAAATAAAGGTAATTATTGATAAAAATTATAAGGTAGAAGGAGAATGTAGAAGCGAAGTTACCACCTCTATAAAAAGGCTTATGGATATAGGTTCATATAGAGGGCTAAGGCATCGAAGGGGACTGACTGTGAGGGGTCAAAGAACTAAAACTAATGCGAGAACCAGAAAAGGACCCAAGAAAACAGTAGGAGCTAGAAAAAAGAAAAGTATGTAGTATCATCAGATATGGAAAGGAGAATTTAATTGGCTAATAAGAAAAAAATAAAGAAAACCAAGAAGAAAATAAAAAGAAATATAGTTTTAGGGGTAGTTCACATCCAATCTACTTTTAACAATACTATAGTTACCATTACAGACGAAGTCGGAAATGTAATTGCTTGGTCTAGTGCAGGGAGTATGGGTTATAAAGGAAGTAAAAAAAGTACGTCTTTTGCTGCTCAAATGACCGCTGAAGCGGTGGCTAAAAAAGCTATGGATCAAGGATTAAAAGAAGTAGACGTATTGGTAAAAGGCCCTGGTCCAGGGCGAGAAACAGCAATTAGATCTTTGCAAGCAGTAGGTTTAAAAGTTAATATGATTAAGGATGTTACCCCAATTCCACATAACGGTTGCAGGCCCCCAAAACAAAGAAGGATATAAATTATATCAGGTTTGCATATTATATGGTTTTACTAAAACTATGGAATCGAAAAGGATTGCAAAAATTAGATGATGCAGGTGTTTTTGTAGACGATACCTTCGAATAATTGCTGAAGTTAGTTTGTAATCTTGAAAATATTATTAAATATTTGTAGGAAGAAGGAGGTTTTTATTATATATGGCAAGATATACAGGTGCGGTATGTAAATTGTGCCGCAGAGAAACAGTAAAATTATTTTTAAAAGGAGATAGGTGTTATTCTGATAAATGTCCAATAGAAAAAGGCGCTTCGTTACCTGGTAAAAACGCAAAAAAGGCAAGGATAAGAAAATTATCTACCTATGGCGTAAGATTAAGAGAAAAACAGAAACTTAGAAAGTATTATGGATTGTTGGAAAAGCAATTTAAAAATCTTTTTGTAAAAGCTGAAAAGAAAAAAGGCGTTACTGGAGAAAATTTCTTGGAATTACTAGAGAGAAGGTTGGATAATATAGTTCATCGATTTGGTATAACTAAATCAAGAGCCCACGCTCGACAATTGGTCCTGCATTCACATATACTAGTTAATGGAAAAAAAGTGAATATACCCTCTTATCAAGTTGATATCAATGATGTGATTGAGATCAAAGAAAAGAGCGGGAATATCGAAAATATTAAAGAAATTAAAGAAGGAAAGATAGAGGTCAGTATTCCCTCTTGGTTGGATTTTGATGCTGAGAACTTGAAAGGAAAGATAATAAAATTTCCTTCTAAAGAAGAATTAAATTTACCGGTAGAGGAAAAATTGGTAGTTGAACATTATTCTCGTTAATATTTTTGGGTTTCCTATACCTAAAGAAGGAGAGCATTGAAGGTGATGGATATTAATAATATAAAAATTAAAGTGGAAGATTTATCAGATAATTATGGCAAGTTTATCATAGAACCATTGGAAAAAGGTTATGGTATTACTTTAGGCAACTCTCTTAGAAGAACTTTACTATCTTCTATGTGGGGAGCGGCTGCAACCGCTATTAGGATTGAAGGAATTACCCATGAATTTGATACTATTCCAGGAGTCAAAGAAGATGTAATTGAAATAATTTTAAATATTAAAGAATTAGTAGTTAAAATGTTTACCGATGAGCCACAGATTTTAAAACTAAAGGTAAAAAACAAAAAAAATGTGACTGCAGCAGATATAACTCCCAACATTAACGTAGAGATACTTAATCCTGGTTTAACGATAGCTACCTTAAATAAAGATACCAAACTAAACATGGAGATAGTTGTGGAAAAAGGGATGGGTTACTTGTTCGCTGAAAAAAATAAAAAATCGGGTCAATCAGTGGATACCATCTTTATTGATTCTTTTTTTTCACCTGTTACGAAAGTAAGCTATGATGTGGAAACTGCTAGTCTGAGTCAATTTTCTAATTATGATAAATTAACTTTGGAAATATTTACCAATAAAAGCATTTTGCCTGATGAAGCCTTGAGTAAATCAGCAAATATATTGATTAAATATTTGAAGGTATTTACTAAATTTTCTCCCGAAGATGTTGAATTGGAGGGTGAACCCATATCAGAAGAAGAAAAAGAAAAGAGCGAAAAAGAAAAAATCTTAAACAAAACTATTGAAGAACTAGATTTTTCAGTCCGCTCATATAATTGCCTAAAAAAATCTAATGTAAATACATTGAGGGATTTAGTTGAATACTCTCCGATGGAGATTATAAAGATAAAGAATTTAGGTAAGAAATCTTTAGATGAAATAAAAGAGAAAATAACTAAATATGGATTTGTCTTAGGTGAAAAAATGCACCAGGAGGATTTTTAGGATGAGACACAAGAAATTAAAAGGGAAATTAGGTCGGAGTAGTAGCCATAGAAGTTCTTTGTTGGCCAATTTATCTATTTCACTCATAACTCATAGAAAGATTGAGACTACGTATACAAAAGCAAAAGAAGTTCGAAGGCATGTAGAAAAATTGGTAACTATAGCTAAAATTAATAATTTGCAAGTTCAGAGAGAGGTGCAAAAGGTTATAAAAAATAAAAAAGCTTCTAAAGTACTATTTGAAGAAATTAGTCCAAAGTATTTGGAGAGAAATGGCGGTTACACACGAATTGTGAAAACGGGATTTCGCAAAGGGGACGCTGCACCTTTAGCTGTAATCGAATTTGTAGAATAATTAAAGGATAAAAGAAAAAAGGTTAAAAAGTTTTATATCAGAACTAATTATTTGATAGTTAGACTTTTTAACCTTTTGATTTTTATAATATTGTATTATCGTTTATAGCGTGGAGCGTATAGCGTAGAGTTAAGAAAGAAGAAGAAAAAAGAGAGAAAAAAAGTAGGGGCGTATTGCATACGCCCTGATAGTATATAGTAAAAAACCATAATTCAAAATTCAAAACTTATTTTTATCCTTAAGAGTTTATATAATTGAGATTAATATTTTTTCTACTTACTTAGTCTCATTTAAAATATATTTTATCTGGTTGTTATCTATTTTTTAGCACCTTTTAATAAACTAAGCCATTATGCATTTTTATTAACAGATTCAAGAGAATAATTAAAAACAGTTCTTTAATTTTAAGTTTTGAGCTATGGTTTTGCGCTATGCGCTTTTAATTTTTTGCTTTCTTAACCGGTTAACTAATTAACTAACTAACCAGCAAGTGATGTAATGTGTAATAAGTACCTGTTTTTATAATTTCAGAAATTTAATCTTATTACTCATTACATATTACTTGTTACAGTATTTTATACGAGATATGAATCACGAGATACAAAATACTATTGTTTTGAACGCTGAATTCTGTATTGCTTGCATGATATGCAATATATTTTTATTCTGACCCTTGAATTTCGTATCCTATCTCTTTACTTCTTTACTATATACTAAATACTATATACTATATACTATATTATAAGTGGTGAACATTTTGATTAAACTAAAAAATCTAAATCACATATACAACTATCATAAAAAAGATCAAATAAAGGCTTTGGATTCTATTAATTTAGAAATAAAAAACGGAGATTTTATTTCTATTATAGGTTCTAATGGATCGGGAAAATCTACTTTAGCTAAACATATGAATTGCTTGCTGCTTCCTACTTTTGGAGATATTTGGGTAGACAAAATGAATACCAAAGACAAGAGTAAAACATGGGAAATAAGACGAAAAGTGGGGATGGTATTCCAAAATCCAGACAATCAAATTATAGCAACTACAGTAGAAGATGATATAGCTTTTGGTTTAGAAAATATTGGAATAAACACAAAACTTATGAGAGAACGGGTCGATTGGGCCTTGGAAGTTGTAGAAATGGAAGAGTATAAGAAAAGTGAACCTCATTTACTTTCAGGCGGACAAAAACAAAGAGTTGCAATCGCTGGAGCAATTGCTCTACACTCTTCCTATTTGGTTTTAGATGAACCTACAGCAATGCTTGATCCCCGGGGCCGAAAAGAGGTTATAGATATTGTTAAAAAATTAAATCAAGAAGAGAATATTACCATAATTCATATTACTCACTTAATGGAGGAGGCAGCTGAGTTTAATCAGGTAATTGCTTTAGATAAAGGAAAAATTGTTCTAATGGGAAAACCTGAGGAAGTATTTACTCAAATAGAAGTTTTAAAGCAATTAAGATTAGATGTTCCTCAAATAACCGAACTCGCCCTAAGATTAAACAAAAAAGGAATAGACATATGTTCTCATATATTGAAAGTTGAGGATATGGTGGAAAGTTTATGTTTATACATATAGAAAATATGCGCTTTACCTATAGTTTAGGAATGCCCTTCGAAACGGAAGTATTAAAGGACATTAATTTAGAGATTGATAAAGGTGAATTTGTTGGTTTAATCGGACATACTGGTTGTGGTAAAACAACTTTAATTCAGCATTTTAACGGTTTACTTACACCAACTTCTGGTAAAATCTATGTAGAAGGAGTAGATTTAAATAAAAAAGGAGTAAATCTTAAGCTAATAAGACAAAAAATAGGTTTGGTATTTCAGTATCCCGAGAATCAATTATTTGAAGAAACAATATATCAAGAAATAGCCTTTGGTCCCAAAAAATTAGGTTTACCAGAAGAAAAAATTGAAAAAAGAGTCCGAGAAGCCTTAAAGATGGTCGACCTTGATTATAATTTCTACGTAGAACGTTCCCCTTTTTCTCTAAGCGGAGGAGAGATGCGTCGTGTCGCCTTAGCCAGTATCCTGTCTATCAGACCCAAAATGTTAATTTTAGATGAACCTACTGCTAATCTTGATCCGCAAGGTAGGGATAATATATTATCCGAGATAAAAAAAATACATTACAATTTCGGTATGACCGTGGTATTAGTTTCACACAATATGGAAAAGGTTGCCGAGACAGTGAAGCGTCTTTTAGTAATGTATCGAGGAGAGATAATTATGGATGGTACTCCCCAAGAAATTTTTGAGAGGCATGCTAACGATCTAATAAAAGTGGGTTTAGGACTTCCGCAGGTAACCGAGTGTATGCATAAATTAAAAGCAAAAGGAAAAGACGTATATACCGGGGTATTAACTGTAGATGATGCTGAAAGAGAAGTATTAAAAAAAATGAAAAAACCACTAAAAAGATGAATGTTTAAAGAATTAAATTTACAAAAGATTATCAAGAAGATGAGGGAAAGATGAAAATATTAAGGAATATTAGCTTTGGTCAATATATCCCAAGAGATTCTTTAATTCATAATTTGGATCCCAGAATAAAAATATTGAGTTGTTTGGCTATAATTGTTAGCCTGTTTCTAATAACGAAATTTTCAGGATATTTAATTTTAGGAAACTTTGTACTAATTAGCATTATTATTTCTAAAGTACACCCAAAATTTGTATTCAGGGGTCTGCGTCCTATATTATTTATCATTTTATTTACTCTAATAATTCATCTTTTTATGACTGAAGGGAAAGTAATTTACCAATTAGGCTTTTTAAAAATAACCCAGGAGGGATTAATAAAAGGGCTGCTTATTTCTTTTCGATTATTTATCTTAATTTTAGCTACTTCCCTGCTTACTTTGGCTACCTCTCCCATATCTTTGACCGATGGAATAGAAAGGTTATTAGCTATTTTCAAATTTATAGGCGTGCCCGCTCACGAAATAGCTATGATGATGACTATAGCACTGAGATTTATTCCGACTTTATTGGAAGAGACAGAAAAAATAATGAAAGCTCAAATATCTCGAGGTGCAGATTTTGAAAGCGGAAATATTTTTAACAGAGCAAAAAATTTAATTCCTATTTTAATACCCTTGTTTGTTAATGCATTTCGGCGTGCTGATGAATTAGCCATTGCTATGGAAGCTAAATGTTATAGAGGGGGAGAAGGTAGAACTCATTATAGGGAACTAAAAATCAAAAAAGCTGATATCTTAACCTTTACTTTTACTGTTATTGTTACTGTTATGGTGAGTATAATGTTTTGAATTCGTATATTGTATGTCGTGAAGAAAGATAACATGGAGCGTGTAAAACTAGTTAGTTGGTTACCTGGCTAACTGGTTAAGAAAGCGGAAAATGTAAAGCGCAAAACTATATTCGTATTTCGTATCTCGTGAATCGTATCTCGCAGATGAGATAGAAGCAAGGAGACAGAATTCAGAATAAAAACGTATCTAGTATTTCGTGAGTAGTACCGGTACTTTCACGTAGAGCGTTAGGAGATAGAATCAGTTAATTTGTTAAATGGTTTTACCCGGTTAATGAATTAATATTAAACCAACTAACCAGCAAACCAGTTAACCAGTTAACAAAAGGGAAGAAATGATTAATATAAAACTTATCATAGAATATGAAGGAACTAAATATTGTGGCTGGCAAAAACAAAAAAACCTTTTAAGTATCCAGGGAATTTTGGAAGAAAAAATATCCCAGATTACCCAAGAAAAGATAACGCTCAACGGTTCCGGAAGGACTGACGCAGGAGTACACGCCCTGGGACAAGTGGCAAATTTTAAAACTAACAGTTCTATTTCCTGGGTGGAATTACCTTTGATTCTAAACCGCTTGCTACCTTTAGATATCAGGATTAAAAAAGCAGAGATGGTAAATGATAATTTTCATGCTCGCTATAGCGCGGTTAGTAAAATTTATCATTATTATGTTTTAAATTCCAATCTTAACAATAATTACCTGTCTATTTTTATAAGAAATTATGTATACTGTGTTTATAAGAAGATAAATTTAGAAGAGATGAAAAAGGCTAGTAAATTTTTACAAGGAAAACATGATTTTACATCTTTTGCCTGTTCGGGAAGTAGAATTAGAAATTGGGAAAGGACCATTAAAGATATAAACATAACTAAAAAAGGAAATCTATTTTGTTTTTATCTTGAGGCCGATGCTTTTTTGTATAAGATGGTTCGCACCATTGTTGGTACTCTCTTGGAAGTAGGTAAGGAGA
>JAUVOA010000254.1 GCA_030599445.1 Atribacterota bacterium
CCGAGGAGCATATTTTAGAGGTAAATTTTTACGGAAAAAAAGTCTGTTATGATTTTTCTGAATTAAACGAGCTGGTATTGGCCTATGCTATTACTGTTCATAAAAGTCAGGGGAGTGAATATCGAATAGTTATTATCCCGGTAATGACTCAACATTATTTGCTCCTTCAAAGAAATTTATTATATACTGGAATTACTCGGGCAAAAGAAATGGTGATATTAGTCGGGACTAAAAAGGCCTTATGGATTGCCATTAAAAATAATAAAACATTTCATAGGAACACTTCACTTAAAGAGAGATTAAAAAATAAGTAAAAACAATAAAAAGTTAGACGAGGAGAAAAAAACTATGGTAAATGAAGAAATTATAAAATCATTAGCTATTAAGACCGAATCAAAGATTGTTCTTTTGGTTGCTGATGGGATTGGAGATTTACCTTCAGAGAATAATAAAACAGTTTTAGAAAAAGCTTTTATTCCTAATCTAAATAAATTAGCTTCTAAATCTGCCTGTGGGTTAACCGATTCGATATCTTGCGGCATTACCCCGGGGAGCGGCCCTGCCCACCTTTCTCTGTTTGGTTATGACCCGATTAAGTATCAGATTGGGAGAGGAGTTTTAGAGGCTTTAGGCATAGGGATGGAACTTACTTCTTGTGATTTGGCCTGTCGGGGAAATTTTGCCACTATGGATGAATCAGGAGTTATTACCGATCGGCGGGCAGGAAGGATTCCTACCGAATTAAATGAGAAAATTTGTCGGATAATGCAGGATAAAATTAGCCAAATAAGGGGAGCTGAAATAATAATTAGGCCGGGCAAGGAACATCGATTTGTAGTAGTGTTTAGAGGAAAAGGTTTGGAAGAAGGTCTTTCTGATGCTGATCCTCAAGTAGTGGGGGAAAAGTTAAAATATACCGAACCTTTAAGACCGGAAGCAGGCAAGACCGCAGAAATAATAAATGAGTTTATAGACAAAGCTATCGAAGTATTAAAGGAACATTCTCCGGCAAATGCTGTTTTGCTGAGGGGATTTGCCAAACATCCCGGTTTGCCTACCATGAGTGAATTATTTAAATTGTCTCCCGCTGCCATAGCTACTTATCCTATGTATAACGGGTTGGCAAAGTTAGTGGGAATGGAAATATTGGAAGCAGGGGAAACAATAGAGAAAGAATTTAAGACATTAAAGGAAAATTATCAGAAATATGATTTCTTTTATCTTCATATAAAGAAGACCGATAGTTATGGAGAAGATGGAAACTTTAAAAAAAAGGTCGAAATAATTGAAGAGGTAGATAAATATATCCCTGAATTGCTAAGCTTAAAGCCGGATGTTCTGGTAGTTACCGGTGACCATTCTACTCCGGCAGTACTAAAGGGACATAGCTGGCACCCGAATCCTTTTATGTTGTTTTCTGAATATATCAGGGTAGATGAAGCGGAACAATTTAATGAAAAAGAATGCGTTAAGGGAGGGCTGGGAAGATTTTCGGCAGTAGATGTCCTTCCTTTAATGTTGGCTAATGCCTTAAAATTACAGAAATTTGGAGCTTAATTAGAGAGTAGGTTAGAGAACAGATGAATAGTTTAGAAACTTTATTTATTCCGGAAGAGATAAAAAATATTGAATTAGCAGGCAAGTTAGTAGTAATAATTGATGTTTTAAGAGCTTCCAGTACCATAGTAACTGCTTTGACTAACGGGTGTCGCGGTTTTATTCCTATTTTATCTTCGGATCAGGCCAAGAAAAAAGCGCAGCAATTTGAAAAAGAAAGGGTATTATTGGGAGGAGAAAGAGAAGGAATAAAGATAGAGGGCTTCGATTTGGGTAATTCACCGAGAGAATATAAGAGGGAAGCAGTGAAAGATAAAACAATTATTTTTTCAACCACCAATGGAGTAAAAACATTAGAAATTGTTAAAAGTGCTTACAGGATAGTTATTGGTAGTTTTTTGAATTTACAAGCAGTCTGTGATTATTGCACTAATTATAAGGGAGATATTTCAATAATCTGCGCAGGGAAGGAGGGTAGATTTTGTTTAGAAGATACTGCTTGTGCCGGAATGATAATTAATTCTTTAAGAGATGTTTTTCCCGTTGCCTGTCAAGAGGCAGATGCTAATTTAACAGCTCGACTACTCTATGAAAAGTTTGGCAATAATATCTTGGAGATATTACGAACATCTCAACATGGTCGATATTTGGAGAGTATCGGCTTGGGTGAAGATTTAAAATTTTGTTCCCAATTAGATTTTTTTCATATTGTTCCCATTTTTAGAGATGGAATAATATCCATTTGACAAAATAAGGAATAAAAATTACCATACGTATATGTGAGATAAATCTTATTTTTAATCTCTAAAAATAATTTAATGAAGAAAGGAAAAATTAATTATGAAAAAGAAATTAATGATGATTCCCGGACCCACTCCTGTTGATCAATCTGTCTTGGATGCATTGAGTAAAGAAACAGTTTCGCATTTAGACCCTTCATTGGTAAAAACCTTAAAAGAAACTTTAAACGATTTAAGGGCTGTTGTTATGACTGAAAAAGGTCAGCCTTTTACCATCCCTGGTACAGGAACTTTAGGAATGGAAGTAGCCCTGGTTAATTCTTTAAAGAAAGGGGACCGTTTATTGGTGGTTTCTCACGGTTTCTTCGGGGATAGATTTGTAGAAATAGCTCGGGGTTATGGTATAGAGGTTGAAGTTTTAGCTTCCGAGTGGGGCAAGATTGTGGAAGTTGAAAAAATAGCCCAGAAATTAAAAGAGAAAAGTTTTTCTGCTATAACAGTGACTCATGTAGATACTTCTACCGGAGTTTGTGCTTCTTTAGAAGAGGTAGCAGAGGTTATAAAAAGATTTCCTGAAACCTTATTTATTGTAGACGCAGTTTGTGCTACAGGTGGGATCGAAGAACGTATGGACGATTGGGGTGTTGATATTGTTTTTGCAGGCAACCAAAAAGCACTTGGTGTTCCTCCGGGATTAGCTAATTTAGTATTTAGTGAAAAGGCTTTAGAGAGGAGAAATGCATTAGGAAATATTTCTTCTTATTATATGGACATTAATCGGTGGCTGCCTATTATGCGCGAACCGGGTAGTGGATATTTTTCTACTCATGCCATAAACATGGTCAATGCCCTTCATCAAGGTCTTAAA
>JAUVOA010000055.1 GCA_030599445.1 Atribacterota bacterium
AATTGGTTAGCTGGTTAACTAGTTAAGAAAACAAGAGAAGATGGAAAGCAGGAGTCAGAATAAATTCGTATCTCGTATCTCATGAATCGTATCTAGTTTAGGATTAGTTAGTTGGTTAGTTAGTTATCTGGTTAGCTGGTTGAGAAGAGAAAAGCAAAAGAAGCAAGAATGGAAAAACAGAAATGTCATTGCGAGCGACCGTAGGGAGCATGGCAATCTCGGGATTGAGATTGCTTCGTCGTTTCACTCCTCGCAATGACAATAGGTTTTGAATTTTGAATTATAGTTTTTCGTTTTAAGCTTGACTCTTTTAGTTCTAATAATGTGGCACGGTGTATCGTGCCCATGATAACCAAAAGACAGTAAACAAAGAGAGCACAATTCATTGTGCCCCTACAATCCAATTATAACCCACAATTTCAAAATTACTATAAAATTATTTACAATACACTGTATATATTCTGTACTTTTAAAATATTTTAGCTTTTTGTGGAATAACCATATAGTATAAAATACAGTAATAAGTGATGAGTAATGTGTAACAAGTAACCTGTTTTTGTAAACTTAAAAAGATAAGCTCATTGCTTATTACATATTACTTGTCACTATATTTCTATACGCTAAACGCTGTACGCTCTACGCTATCTTTACTTTTTCTCCCTTAAAAAAGTAGGTATATCTAAATCATTATAACTTATCTTATCTTTATCAAAATCAATTTCCTCAAGTTTTGGTTCTTCTTTTATTGTCTCTAAGGTTTCAAATCCTGTAGCTATCACCGTTACCTTTACTTCGTCATTTAACCCTTTGTTAATTACCGCTCCAAAAATAATATTTGCTTCTGGATTAGCTGCCTTAGAAATTATTTCAGCAGCTCTATTAACTTCATGCAAAGTTAAACTTGAACTCCCGCTGATATTAAACAACAACCCTTTAGCTCCATCGATTTTTGTCTCTAAAATTGGACTGTTTACAGCTCTTTGAGCTGCTTCTATAGCTCGATTTTCACCGCTGGCTCTTCCTAGTCCCATTATAGCTGTACCGGCATTTTCTATAATCATTTTTACATCCGCAAAATCTACATTTATTAAACCTGGCTCAACTACAATTTCTGTAATTCCCTGAATACCATGCAGCAGAACCTCATCGGCAATTTTGAAGGCATCCAATATAGAAGTATTTTCCTCAATAATCTGAAGTAATCTATCGTTATGTATTACAATTAAAGTATCTACACATTCTTTTAATAATTTTATTCCTTCCTCGGCCTGTCTCATCCTTCTATGTCCCTCAAAAGAAAAAGGCTTAGTTACTACTCCCACTGTTAAGGCACCTAAGTCTTTAGATATCCGAGCAACGATAGGAGCACCACCGGTTCCTGTTCCACCTCCCATTCCAGCGGTGATGAATACCATATCTGCTCCTTTTAAAGCTTTAGAGATCCTGTCTTTGTCTTCTTCCGCAGCTTTACGACCAATTTCAGGGTCAGATCCACTACCTAAACCCTTGGTTATCCTACTACCAATTTGTATTTTTTGTTCTGCATTAGAAAAGGCTAACACTTGAGCATCAGTATTAGCGGAAATATAATTAACCCCTTGTAATTTCGCATCAATCATTCTATTAACAGCATTCCCGCCGCCACCGCCTATGCCAATTACTTTTATTTCGATAAACTCTCCTACTTTATTGTTAAGGTTAAACAATTTGTAACCTCCTCGCAAATAATGGAATATTAGCCTGTCCAAAGGCAATAAAAAAAACTAAAAAAAATCTTTCAACCAGCTGATGATTTTAGTAAAAATATTTCTTGCTCCTGTTTTTCTTTTAGTCGATTGAAATGATCTTCCGATAGAATATTTTTCAGTAGCAAAACTCAATAATCCAATCGCTTCAGAATAGGACGGGTCATTTATCATGTCTGCTAACTCCCCTTCGTAATGGGGCCTCCCTAATCGAGAGGGTAAATTTAAGACCTGTTCTGCAACCTCTGAGATACCGGGCAGCAAAGAACTTCCTCCGGTTATAACTATTCCTCCAGGAATCATGTTGTAGCACCCAGATTTCCTAACTTCCATCCCTATGAAATTAAATATCTCACTTACCCGCGGCTCAATTATTTCTACCAGGTACTTTTTGGATACATTGTGCTTCTCTTTTCCGTTAATACTGGAAATCTCTACTAATTTTTCAGGTGAAGCACTATTTTCAACTGCACTTCCATAACTAATTTTTATCTTTTCAGCTTCTTCTATAGAAGTTCTTAAACCAACAGCTAAATCATTAGTTATCTGAACACCTCCTACTGGTAAAACTGCAGAATAAGCCAATCCACCTTCAATAAAAATTGCTATTTCAGTAGTCCCCGCACCAATATCAACTAACAAAATTCCTAACTCTTTCTCCGCATTACTTAAAATTGCATTACTGGAAGCTAAGGTTCCAAAAATTATTTCCTCAATATCCAACCCCGACTCTTCTACACATTTAACTAAATTTTGCACAGCTGTAATTGAACCGGTTATAATATGGACTTTACACTCTAATCTTGCTCCCGACATTCCCAGGGGATCTGATATTCCACTTTGGCCATCAACTATAAATTCGCGACTTAATGTATGAATTAATTCTTTTTCAGAAGAAACTATTCCTGCTTTAGCTGCTTCTATAACCTTTTCAATATCGTTTTCAGTAATTTCCGGGGATTCTCCGGAAATAGCAATAACTCCTTTACTATTTACAGAGGTTATATGGCTTCCTGCTATAGAAACAAAAGCAGAATTAATCCGAATCCCTGCCATACGTTCAGCGCTTTCAATAGATTCTTTTACTGACTGAATAGCTTGATCTAAATCTATAATTACTCCTTTCCTTATTCCTAAGGAGGGGGCTGTACCTACACCAATGATTTCTATCTGATCATCCTCACCTAATTCACCTACAACTGTACATACTTTTCCGGAACCTATATCCAAACCAACTACAATTTCATCTATTCCCATATTCATAACCTCCCGTATGCTTTAAAATATCATACACTACTTAAAAATTAAAGTAAACAGACTAATATATCTTTTATTTTATAAACATCATTTTTTTAATTTTATTACTAAACTGTCTTTAAAGCGAATATCTATATATTCTGCTAATAATTTTTCCCTTTCAATTTTTTCCAAGGCTTCTCTTAACAAATTTTCCTTATTAATAATCACCTCTGGCCTATTCACTCTAATTTTTAAGGTATCATCCTTGTTACAAATCATAAAATCATCCGGGGATAATATTTGTACCTGGCAAAATTTCTTGGGCAGTATTACTTCTATCGAATTAATACTTTCTAATGCAGCCCTAAACTCAGGTTTATTTATAATTTCCCCTATTTTTATTTTACCAATTTCTAATCCTAATACCAGAGGTAGGCTAAATCCTTCCTCTGATCTATCAATTTTAGATAAAACTATTCCCTCTTTAGTGGAGGAAAAATATTCTTCTCCGATACGGACAATTGCCACTTCTTTTCTTTCTTTTAAGGAAATAATGATTTTATTAGGTATTACCCGTTTTATTTCTACCTCTTTTATTTGGGGTTCTTGTTCTAAAGAATCTATAGATTTTTTTAGATCTAATTTAAAGATATTTTCGCCTAATTTTATCTGAGATTTAGAAAATATTTCATCTTCACTTAGATAATCATTCCCTTTGATAATAACCTCTTCGATACTGTAAAAATTTGAACTAAAAATAAAATTAAAAAAATTCCAACCTAAAAAACCTATAGCCAAATAAAAAATTAATATCTTGGTTGCTCTTGTTGGTAAAGGCTGATGTTTTTTTCCTTCTTCTTCCTCCTCCTCCTCTAATTCCTCCTCTTCTTCTTTCATCCATTCTTCATTCTCGTCAGTTATTTTCATCTATCCGGTCTCCGTTTTATGCCCTATACGATATACGAATTTCTTCTGGCTTTTGGATTCTTTCTTCTTCTTTTCTCACTCTACGCTACAAGCTAAATACTATCCACTTGTAATATTCTGGCTTCTGGATTCTAACTACTGACTTCTATTCTCTTCAAGCGATACGCAATACGCGATACGAAATTAGGGTTCTCCTAAAATTTCTATTTCTCGTTCTAATTTTATTCCAAAATTTTTCTTTACTCTTTTCTCAATCTCTTCAATTAAATATAAAATATCTCCGGCTAACGCACCGCCGTTATTTATTATAAAATTAGCATGCTTGAGAGAAACTTCGGCCTTCCCCCGAGATAGCCCCTTCGCTCCAACTTTTTCTACCAATTCTCCGGCATAATAACCAGGTGGATTTTTAAAAATACTACCCGCGTTTAATTTACGCAAAGGCTGTTTATTCTCTCTAATTTTAATATTTTCTTTTATTTTTGATTCAATTTCTTCTTTATTCCCCTTTTTCAACAGCATGGTTGCTTCTAAAATAATCACTGATTTACCTTTTAAATTAGATTCGCGATAGTTGAAATTTAAATTAGATTTGGACGCTTTTTCTATTTTATTTTCTCCGGTTAAAAAAGTTACATTTTGCACTACATCTGCCACGAAATTTCCTTTAAAACCGGCATTATTAATTATTGCTCCTCCCAAAGTTCCGGGAATATTACAAGCAAATTCTAATCCGCTCAATTCTCTATTCAAAGCTATTTTGCTCAGATATACTAATGAAACTCCTGCACCTACTTTTACAATTTTATCAGAAAATTCTATTTTTTTAAAACCTTTATTTAAGTTGATCACTAAACCTTTTATCCCGTTATCCAAAATCAATAAGTTTGTTCCGTTTCCAATAACCCAGAAAGGGATATTGTATTTTTTGGAGATAGAAACAACTTTTTTTAAATCTTCGATATTACCTGGGCTGCAAAAAACATCAGCAGGTCCGCCAATTCTTAATGAAGTATGATTTTTTAATGGCTCATCGTATTTAATTATACTATCAATTCCTTGTTTTTTACACTCATTTTTTATGATATCTTTATTCATTTTCAAATAAAATTAAAATCCCTTTGTTTTCTTCAACTGTTTAGCCAATTCCTGGCCAACAGTCCAAATATCTCCCGCCCCCATAGTGATTATTATATCTCCGTGTTGAATAATTTCATATAAATAACTTAAAATATTATCTTTGGAGGGCAAATATTTTATCTGCCTATGGTTAGTTTTTTTAATTTCCCTAAATATGGTCTCTCCGCTAATTCCGGATATCGGTGATTCATTGGCTGAATAAATATCATTAATAATTACACAATCAGCATCAAAAAATACCTTACCGAACTTTTCTGCCAGAAGTTTAGTTCTGCTATATCGGTGGGGTTGAAATACGGCAATTATTCTTCTGTTTTGCCAGCTGCTTCTCAAGGTGCTCAAAGTTGCTTTAATCTCGGTAGGATGATGAGCATAATCATCAATAATTAATATTTTATCGTCCAAATTGGCAACAATTTCCATTCTTCTATGTACTCCCCGAAAGGTTTCTAATGTTTTAGCAATTTCCGTAAAACTTATTCCCAGTTCCAGGGCAACAGCAATTGCCGCTAAAGCATTTAAAATATTGTGATATCCGGCAACCTTTAAATAAAGTTCACCTATTTTTTGACCCTGCCGGTATATTTTTGATTTAGAATTTAACTTATCTAATTCTATATCTTTAGCCATTAGATCCGCTTCGGTAAATATTCCATAAGAAACATGACTTCTTCCACATTGTTTCACCAGTCCCCTTACGTTATCGCAATCCTTACACAGGATGATTCGTCCATTATCAGGGACTTTATCAATAAATTTCCTAAAATCTTTTAGAATATTTTCCATATTTTCGTAATGATCTAAATGGTCATCTTCTATATTGGTAACTATGGCCATTTGTGGATTCAATTCCAAAAACGAACCATCACTTTCGTCGGCTTCTACAACTATATAATTTCCTTTCCCCAATTTAGCATTATTTTTAAAATTGTTTAGCTCTCCTCCCACTACTATGGTAGGATCGAAACCGCTTCTTTCTAATAATAGACTTATCATGGAAGCAGTGCTGCTCTTGCCGTGTGTACCGGCAATGGCTATTCCACATTTATTGTGCATAAGCTTTGCCAGCATTTCAGCTCTTTTGATTATGGTAATCTTTTTATTCCTAGCACCCCTTATTTCCGAATTAGATTCGGGAATTGCCGATGAAACTACTACTAAATCTGCCCCTTCTACATTATCTTCATTATGACCTTTAAAAATAGTTGCTCCTTTATCAGCCAATCTTTTAGTTATCTTTGAAGTTACAATATCAGAACCACTGATCTTATGACCTGAATCAAGAAGAATTGAGGCTAAGCCGCTCATTCCCGATCCACCAATTCCAATAAAATGTAAATGTAATTTTTTTTCAATCATTAAATATAATTCCACCTTTTCTCGTATCGCGTATCGCGTATAGGGCATATAGCGAAAAACTGAAAGCACAAAGCGCAAAACCATAGCTTAAAATTCACAATTAAAAAAGTTTTAAGTTTTGAAATTTAAATTGTACTTTTTCGCTTTATCCCAAACTGAAAACTGTGAATTTGCATCCTGTATCTTGCAACTTATATTTTACACTAACAACTATTCACTATCGACTAATTTGATACGCGATACTATATACTATTTTATAATTTCAACAAAATTATTAATTTTCCTGCTTTGTTGATAAAATTCTTCTTTTATTTTTAATTTTTTTTAATGTAATCAGAAATATAGTCTACTATCTTCTTAGCTGAATTCACATTACTTAATTTTCTGCTTTTCTTAGCCATCATTTCTAATCGATTTTTATCTTTCAATATATCGAGCAAAACCTGAGCTAACTTCTTATCGGATAAATCCTTTTCTAAAATCAATATCGCAGCCCCTTCTCTTTCAAAAATTTTAGCGTTAATTCCCTGGTGATCCTGAGTAGCATAAGGGTAAGGTATTAAAATTGCCGGTAAACCATAGGCCCCAATCTCAGCTAAAGTTGTGGCTCCCGCCCGACAGATTACTAAATCAGCCAGAGAATAGGCTTTTTCAATATCATGCAGGTATGGTTCTACCGAAAATATTTTATGTTCTTCTCCCACAATTTCCATAATATTATCATAATCATCTTGCCCACTAATCAAAAAAACTTGCCAGTTGTTTTTTATAGCATCTTTTATTAAATCGATACCTCCCAGAACAGCTCTATTAATCGAGGCTGCTCCCTTACTGCCTCCTAATACCAATATGGTTTTTTTTGAAGAATTAAGGTAAAATTTTTTATACTCTCTATCTGTGCCTTGTTTAATATTTTTAAAACGTAGGGGATTGCCCGTAAAAATCAATTTTGCTTTATTACTAAAATATTCTTTTGACTGGTTAAAACTTAAAAATGTTTTTCTGGTGATGCGAGATAAAAAATTATTGGTAATCCCGGGTATTACATTCTGCTCGTGGACAAAAGTTGGAAAACCTAATATTGCGGCCATTAAAACAACCGAGCCGCTTACATAACCCCCCGTTCCAATAACTATATCCGGTTTATACTTTTTTATAATTTTATATGACTGAAATAAAGAAACTAAAAAAATGACAATAGCCGTTAAATTTTCAAAACATATTTTCCGTTGGATGCCCCGGGCCTTAATTTTTATAATTTTAAAACCTTCCCGAGGAACAAGTTTTGATTCCAGCCCCCTTTCAGTTCCCACAAACAGAATATCATTGTTTACGTCTCTGCTTTTTATCTCGCAAGCTAAACTAATTCCTGGATATATGTGCCCCCCTGTTCCACCACCCGAAATTATCACCTTTAATGCCATCAATTGCGCTCCCTATTCTTTTACTTTATACCGGGAAATATTTAATAAAATTCCCGCGCAAAACATATTTACAATTAGAGATGAACCTCCATAGCTGATAAAAGGTAGGGTAATGCCGGTAGTGGGAATCATCTTGGTTACCACTCCAATATTTATGATGCTCTGGAAAACTATCATTGAGGTAATACCCGCAGCCAGCAAAGTCCCAAATTGGTCAGAAGAATCTAAGGCTATCCTGAATCCACGCCATAATAATATTGTAAAGAGAATAATTATTACTACAGTACCTATAAACCCTATTTCCTCACCAATTATTGAGAAGATAAAGTCAGTATGCTGATCGGGAAGATAGAAATATTTTTGTTTACTCTCTGCCAATCCGATTCCAAAAATTCCACCGCTCCCTAAGGCTAATAGAGATTGAATTATATGAAATCCGCTATCCAGAGGATCTTTCCAGGGATCCAAAAAGGAAAGCAATCTTGCCCTTCTATATTCTTCTCTTGATAATATTAAAATTCCCAAGGGAATTGCTGCTACTATTATTAGGGCATAAAGCTGAATTACCCTGGTCCCTCCAATGAATAACATAATAAAAGAAATGCCCAAAATA
>JAUVOA010000256.1 GCA_030599445.1 Atribacterota bacterium
AGATGCTCAGATAATTATTAGTGGAGGTACAGAGGCTGCAATTTCCCCTATGGCCTTAGCTGGATTTTGCAAAATGAGAGCCTTATCTACTCAAAATGACCATCCCAGAAATGCTTCTAAACCCTTTGATAGGGAGAGAGACGGATTTATTATGGGAGAAGGTGCCGGAATATTAATCCTGGAAACTTTACAACACGCAGTGGAGAGAAATGCTAATATTTATGCTGAAATATTTGGTTTTGGCATGACTGCTGACGCCTACCATATTACTTCCCCAGCACCTGACGGAGAAGCGGCCTCCAAGGCAATGGAAATTGCCTTAAAAGATGCAAAAGTTAAACCTTCCCGGATAGATTATATTAACGCTCATGGAACTTCTACTCCCTTAAATGATAAATTAGAAACCTTAGCTGTGAAAAAAGTGTTTGGCGAGCATGCCTATGATTTAAAGATTAGTTCTACTAAATCGATGACCGGTCATCTGTTGGGGGCAAGCGGTGGAGTGGAAGCAATCTCTACTGCTCTTACCATAAAAAACGATATTATCCCTCCTACTATAAACTACAACTCACCGGATCCGGAGTGTGACTTAGATTATGTGCCAAACGAAAGTGAAAAGAAAATAGTTGATTACGCTATTTCAAACTCATTTGGCTTTGGCGGACATAATGGAGTAATTGTCTTGGGGAAATATCATAATTAGTATCGAGTATCGAGTATATAGTAAAATACAGTAATAAGTGATGAGTAATGTGTGACAAGTAATAAGTTTCGAGTTTCAAGTTGATGAAAAGAAGTAGGGGCGTATTGCATACGCCCTCAAGAGGTGTAATACGATACGTTTACAAGAGACAAAAGGCAAGCAGCATTAAAAAGGGCACAATTCATTGTGCCCCTACACTTGAATCCTGGTTTCTTTAACGCAATACGCGATACGATATACTATAGTTTAAACAAGAAGGATATAATAATCTTGAAAAAAGAAAAGGATTTAATGCCAAATAATTTAGAAAAAAAATTAGATTATAAATTTAAAAATAAAATTCTTCTCAAAGAAGCTTTAACCCATCCTTCTTTCCAAAAAAAAAGTTTAAAAGGCAAGAAAACCAACAATCAAAGATTAGAATTTTTAGGTGATTCTGTTTTAAATATAATTGTTACTGAATATCTTTACCGTAAGTTAGCCTCTTTTTCAGAAGGTAAACTTACAAAAATAAAATCTGTTATTGTTAGTAAAGATATTTTGGCTAAATGGGCTAATCACCTTTCTTTAGGAAAGTACATTGTTTTGGGAAAAGGGGAAGACTCAGCTGGAGGAAGAAAAAAATTATCTATTCTTGCAGATTGTTTTGAGGCTCTGTTAGGAGCAATATATTTAGATAGCGGCCTACAAAAAGCTAAAAAAATTATCTCATCATTTATAAAAGAAGAGACGGAACTAATTATAAAAGGAAAGCATGGAGAAGATTATAAAACTTTACTACAGGAAATTTCTCAAAAAAAGATGAAATGTTTACCGAAATATTGTCTAATTAAAGAAAAAGGTCCGGATCATAAAAAAATATTTTGTATTGAGGTAAGACTAAAGAAAATCGCCTATGGATCCGGAACTGGTGAGAACAAAAAAGAGGCAGAGCAGGATGCCGCACAGGATGCTTTAAAAAAGCTAAAAGTAATAAAATGAGGCAAAAAAATGTTTTTAAAAGAACTTGAAATTTATGGATTTAAATCATTTGGGAAAAAAATAAAACTATCATTCAATTCTGGCGTAACCGCAATAGTCGGTCCAAATGGCTGCGGGAAAAGCAATATTACCGATGCAGTTAGATGGGTGTTGGGTGAACAGAATATCAGGTCATTGCGGGGGAAACAGCTAACAGATATTATTTTTTCAGGGAATCACCAAGAAAAACCTTTAAATATAGCGGAAGTTTCGTTAACTCTTAATAATTCAGAGAAGGTTCTTCCGGTAGATTGGGAAGAAATAAATATTAAAAGAAGAATTTATCGTTCCGGAGAAACTGAAAACTTTATTAATGGAATTTCTTGTAAATTGAAAGATATTCAAGAATTATTTATGAATACAGGATTAAGCAAAAATACTTATTCCATTGTTGCTCAGGGCGAAATAGATCTTATTTTAAGTGCAAAACCATTTGAACGACGTTGTTTATTCGAAGAGGCTGCCTCTATTTCTAAATATAGATATGAAAAGAAAAAAACTTTAAATAAAATAGAGGAAACCAATAATAATTTAGATAAAATCGAAAATATAATTTCTGAAATAAAAAATCAATTACTAATTTTAGAAGAAGAAGCAAAACATTTAAATAGTTATAAGATATGTCAAGAAGAGATTAAAAATTTAGAATTATTTTTAATCTATCAAAAATATAATTTATTTAGAACAAATTTATCTAAAATAAAGAAAAACTTAGAACAATATGAAAAAGAAAAAAACAAGATTATAAGAAAAATTGAAGAAGAAGAAAAAGAGATTAAGTTAATAAATATAGAGTTAACTAATTTAAATAAGGAACAAGAAAAATATAAATATGATAACTACGAATTGGATAATAGAAAAAAATTAATTCAAAGCGAATTAAATTTAATATTACAAAAGAAGAGTGATGTTGAAAAAAGGCTATTTGATTTAAATAAAGAATCTGAAAATATTGCCCAAAAAATAGTTATTAGTGAACAAAATAAAAAAGCAGTAAGTTTGAATATCCTGGAGATAAACAAAAAATTAGATAGTTCTAATGAAAAAATTATTTATTTAAATAAAGAAATTAATAATATATCAAAATTTACCAATTCGCTCAGTCTTATAGAGAATAATTCAAGGGAGATATTTAAAAAAATATCGGAAAAAGGATTATTTTTAAAGGAAGCAAAAATAAAATATAGTACTACCTTAAATATTATAAATGTAAATTTAGAAAAAATAAGAAAAAAAAGAATATTACTTGAAAATCAATTAAAGAATATGGTGGCAAAAGAGATTGATTATCAAAAAATCGTAAGAGAAAACAGAAAAAATGAATATGAACCAGATCTTAAATCAAATGATGAGAAAATAAAAGAGATTGTAAATGTCTTAAAAAAAATACAGGCAGAGGTGGAAAAAGACAGACATGTAATTGGCTTAA
>JAUVOA010000210.1 GCA_030599445.1 Atribacterota bacterium
AACCCCCCTCTTTTTTGGAATTTAAATTAATTTTTAACCTGTTTTACTATTTCTATTATCCTTCCAGGATTAACATATTTACTCTCTTTAATGGGTGAATGACCGATGACTATGCCAATCACCTGAACGCTGAATATTTTCTCCACTACAGGCACTCTCATATCTGAACCCATAAAAATAATCAGATCAAAATCTGCTAAATTAACAATTATTTCCATAATCTCATCAAACAATTCACTCTTCTCTTTTTTCTTTATAAATTCAAAGCGCTCCTCTTGAGTTAAAAGTAAGACATATTCAATCCCCAGCTCATTTGCTAAATGAGTTAACTCTTCTTTGTTCTTAATAGGAAAACCGATTAAGGCAATCTTCTTACCTTTTCTTATCTCTCCTAAACTTTCTAATCTGGAGACAAAAGTTCTTTCAACTCCTAATTTGCGAGCTACTCCTTCCTGAGTTACACCTTTAGTACGTAATTCTAAAATTTTATTTATCTCTTTATTCAATTTTTCTTTACTTATAACTTTTTCCCCAATTCGAATAAACTGCATCCTTAAAATCTCCTGTATACATTTTTGTATACATAAAATATATCACAAATTATTTCTCAAAGCAACTTTTTTAACAAATAATTATTGTAAAAGATAAAATAAGATTGACATCGACCTAAATTATCAAAATAATATTGAGGACATTTCAACTAAAATATTATTTTTCTACTATTAATCGTGGGTAAAACATATACAATTTGAATGAAAACTAAAAAAATAATGAAAAACAACTTTTCGGAATAGTACTATCGAAAATGGAAAAAATATAAATTCTAAGAATAACGAATAATGCGAATTGTCTCTTTTGAGGATAAAAGGAGATGTAGTGAGGAAAAAGCTTTTTGTCTTTTTAAATCATTTTATTGACCCTTTCGTAATACCACTAACAACCCATTTCTGGGCAACCGTGTAAATTATGATTAAGGGTGTCATGGCCATCAAATAAGAAGCAAAAGCCAAATTATAGTCTGTCCTGAATTGGGATTGAAAAACATACTGAACCAATTGTAATGTCATATCATCGCGTTTACTTAAAAGAACAAGCGGCAGTAGAAAATCATTCCAGAGCCACAAAGTAGAAAGAACCATCACTGCAGAATTTATCGGCGCCATTAAAGGGAAAACAATCTTCCAAAATACCTGCCAAATATTACAACCATCTAAAATGGCTGCCTCCTCTAAAGAAATCGGAATTGATTTGATATAGGCAACATATAAAAATATATTAAAGGCTAAACCATAGACTATGTAAAGAAAAATCAAACCCCATTTATTATCAATTCCCATTGCGCTTGTTTGTTTAACAATAGGCAGCATTATAATTGCAAAGGGAATAAATAAAGCACTTACAAAGTAAAAATATAAAAACTTGAAAAATTTTTTATGCATATTCCTGGCAATTGCATAAGCAACCATTGAATTAGTCAGTATTGTTAATGCAACTCCAGAAACTGTTATAATAAATGAATTTGTAAAACTTCTAAAAAATCGGGTCATTTTAATGGCCATAATAAAATTCTCAAAATGTAGTTTTTTGGGTAAAGATAGCACTGACTGAGCTATTTCCTGAGGATTTTTTAAAGCAATCACAATCGTTATATATAAAGGAAATAAAATCATTGCAGAACCTAATATTAAAAAGATTGATGCACCCCAATTTACTTTACTTTTTTGCATTATAAGTTTATCTCCCGTTTTTGTAAAAAATTAATTTGTATAATTGAAATAATTAGAATAACGAAAAAATATATTACTGCATTAGCAGATTGATAGGCAAATTCTGCTCCGTTAAAGCCACCATCGTAAATCAGAAGGGAGATTGATTCTGTTGCCCGTCCAGGACCTCCATTCGTCAATGCCACTACGTGAGCAAATACCATTAAAAAATTTTTCATCGCTAAAACCATATTCACAGTAAAAAAGGGGGCTACTAAAGCAAAAGTTATATATCGAAATTGTAGCCATCCTGAAGCACCATCTATATTTGCCGCTTCGTATAAATCAACTGGTATCGTCTGCAAACCTGCCAGATATATTATGGTATTAAAGGCGCATGCCTGCCATACTGCAACAAATACAATTCCTATCCAGGCTAACTCCGGATTACCCAAAATACTTTTACTTAAAACTTCAATACCGATAGCCTTCCCTGCATCGGGTATTAAATAAGTAAATATATAATTAAAAATATAGCCTATTATTAATATGCTTAAAACAAGGGGTAAAAAAAAGATAGATTTCAATAATTTTTGGAAAATTATTCTTGAATTTAAAGCAATGGCTAAAATTAAACTAATTACATTAACTAATATTGTAGAGATTAAGGCAAATTTAAAAGTAAAGATATAGGCATGTAAAGCCCGTCCATCCTTAAAGAGGTTAATATAATTTTTTAAGCCAACGAAATTATAAGTTCCATAGCCCTTACTGTTAGTAAAACTATAAAAAATTCCCTGGAGGGCTGGATAAGTGTGAAAAGTAAAAAATAAAACTACCGCAGGAATTATCATATAATAATAGATGTAAGATGATTTACTTTTCATCATTGTCTCCAATATTTAATCTTCTTAATATTAAGTTCAAACAGGTTTGCACCTGCTGTTTGAATCTGCAGGTGCAAACCTTCCAATTTCATTAATTACCTCGAGACTACTTTATCCCATTCGCTATCTAATGTTTTTAAGAATTCATTTACATCTTTTTTAAGTAAAAATTCCTGCGCTAAATTAGAAACTCCCATTCCAGGTGGATAATAATGGTCAGGAAAACTAGTTATTCTACCGGCTTCAAAATATTCTTTGATTCCTACCAAGTCAGGATCTTCTTGGTATACTCCTTTTACACAAGAGTAAAGTCTTTCCTGGTTAATATAATACTGTATATTTTCTTCTTTTATCAGAAATTGAACAAATTCTTTTGCTGCTTCGGAATATTTAGTACTATTAGAAATAGCCAGTACTGTATCTACACCGGATACTAATCTATTTTCCTCATATTTATCTCTTACGGGGAGAGTAAATACTCCAATTTCTATATCCGGATTAGCCCTTTTAACCGAAGAAATTGCCCAAATTCCCTGTATCAACATAAAAGATTTCCCATTGGCAAATGAAGTATTACCATCATCGTATCCTCGTCCAAAATTGTCATCATGTCCATAATCAAGTAGAACCAGCAACTTTTCAGCTATTCCACCATATCTTTCAACAAAGCTGGTTTCATCTTTCAGACGTTTTTCAATGAAATCATCTCCTTGAAGATTAGCAATTATTGAATTAAAGGGAACCATAATAGTCCAGGTATCTTTAAAGGTAAGATACAATGGAATTTCCCCCGATGCCTTTATTTTTTCACAAGTAGCAATAAATTCATCCCAGGTCTTGGGAACATCTAACCCTAACTCTTTAAACTTTTTTACATTGTAAAGAACCGTATTAGCATTAGCTGCATAGGGAATTCCATTTTTCGTCTCTGTTTTAGCTATTTTGTCTATCATTTCTACATATGCTTCATGAACTTTTTCTAAGATGGGGTCACCGGAAAAATCAACCAAAACTCCTGCTCGAGCTATCTCACCATAGGCAGAATCACCACCGATTGCCAGTATGTCCGGCATA
>JAUVOA010000128.1 GCA_030599445.1 Atribacterota bacterium
AGAGGCTGTTTGATTTAAATAAAGAATCTGAAAATATCACCAAAAAAATAGTTATTAGTGAACAGAATAAAAAAGCAGTAAGTTTAAATATTCTGGAGATAAACAAAAAATTAGATAGTTTTAATAAAAAACTTATTTATTTAAATAAAGAAATTAATAATATATCAAAATTTACCAATTCGCTTAGTTTTATAGAGAGTAATTCAAAGAAGATATTGAAAAGAATATCGAAAAAAGAATCATTTTTAAAGGAAGCAAAAATAAGATATAGTACTACCTTAAATATTATAAATATAAATTTAGAAAAAATTAGAAAAAAAAGAATATTACTTGAAAATCAATTAAAAAATATGGTGGCAAAAGAGAGTGATTATCAAAAAATCGTAAGAGAAAACAGAAAAAATGAAGATGAACCACATCTTAAATCAAATGAAGAGAAAATAAATGAGATTGGAAATATCTTAAAAAAAATACAGGCAGAGGTGGAAAAAGATAGACATGTAATTGGTTTAAAAGAAGAAAGGAGAAATATTTTAAAGAAATCAATTAAGACTAATAGAAAGAAAAACGAACAAAAGATAGAGGTCTTTTACTCCAAATACTGCCAAAAATATCCGGATGACATTTGTGAAAAAATCATAAAACTCATTGATAATATTCCTTCAAAATATGAGAAAATTATGGAAATTGCTTTAAAAGAAAGTTTTAACTCAATTGTAGTGAGTAATATTTCATCAGCTTTAAATATAATTAATTCCTTATCTGAAAACGAATCAGATAAATTAAAGATGATCCCTCTGGATTTAATAAAAGATATAAAAACACTTCCTGATGACCAGGTTAAAATCCAAAATAAAAATATTTATGGGTTTGCCAACAAATTGATAAATTACTCCCCAAAATACCAAAATATATTTAAAGTTTTGCTGGGTAATGTATTAATAGTTGAAGATATAAAAACTGCCCTTGATGTTTCTAATGAATATTTAGGGGAATATAAAATTATTTCACTAAATGGCATGGTAATAAATATAGACGGCTCTGTGGATATTTACTCAAACTCAACAAATTCAAAGAATTATCAAGAGAGTTTTTTTTATGTAGAAAAAGAGATTGAAGAATTAGAAAAAGAAATAATTGCTCTAAAAATTAAAATTGAAAGAAATACTAATTTTATCAAAAAAAATAACAATATTTATAATTCCCTATGGAAAGAAAACCAGGATATAAAAAGATTATTACGAGAGAACGAAAAAAATGTAACGGACAGTATAAATAATTTGAACAAGGCAACAGTTTCTGTTAATGAGCTAAAAGATAGCTTAAAAGATCTTTTAATGGAAGAAAATAGTATTTTGGAGGAGAGAAAAAATATTTCCGGGAAATTAGGTATCTTTGAAAAAAATTACAGCACTATTTCCAAATATGGTAAAAATATTGGTCAGTCTATAAAAACAATTAATCAAATTGTTACAAGAGGAAACAACCGTATAAACAATCTTTCCAGAGACATAAATAACCTAAATAATATTATTCTAATAAATAAAGAGAAACTAATTAATATAAAAGAAAAAGTTGAAAATATTTCTCAATACAAAGATGAGCACTTACTCGATTTAAACGAAAAAAGAAGTGTTATAAAGGAATATAATGAAAAACTTGATGATATATTAACAAAAATAAAGGAGTATAAAATTCAAATAAACAGGTTGGATAACGAGAATCCTTCTGTTTTCAAGAAAACAGAAGAGATAAAAGAAATTCTGCAAAGAAAATCTAATCTATTAAAAAATTTACAGCAGGATAAGATAAACCAACAAAAAACGTACGAATCAATCAAGGACAAACAACATAGAGAGGAAATGTTAGAGGTTCAATATCGGGAAAAATACGTTAACATAGAGGATGAAGTAAATAAAAATTATAATTTATCACTGGAAAAATTAGGATTATACAAAAATATATCCGGTTCGCAAAAAGAAGCTAACCAAAGGATAGATATTTTAAGAGATGACATACTAAAAATGGGACAGATAAACTTTGAGGCCGAAAATAGATACAGCAATCAGTTACAGCGATATGATTCTCTATGCGAAAAATACAACGAAATAGGTGAGGCGAAAAAATCTCTGGAAATAATGATTTCAGAAATCGACCAAATTGCCACAGAAAGATTTACAAAAACTTTTAATCAGGTAAAAACCTACTTTAATGAAATATTTAAAAAAATGTTTTCCGGTGGAGAAGGGAGATTAATTATTGATTATGAAGAAGATATATTAAACTCCGGAATAGAAATAATCGCCCGCCCTCCGGGGAAAAAAACGCAAAACATTGAATTGTTATCCTCCGGTGAAAAAGCCTTAACTGCTATAGCACTTTTACTGGCTTTGTGGAAAGCAAATCCCAGCCCTTTTTGTCTTTTTGATGAAATAGATACATCCTTAGATGATATAAATGCTGAAAAACTTACACATATATTAAAAGGAGAAGATTTAAATAAGTCACAGTTGATTATTATCACCCATCAGAAAACAACAATGGAAGCTGCAGATACATTATATGGTATAACCATGGAAGAATCAGGTATCTCAAAATTGGTTTCAGTAAAATTTGAAAAATAAATTAAGGTAGATAATAAAAACAATGGGTATAAAAAATGTATTCTCCCAATTTAAAGAAGGATTATCTAAATCGAGAATAGAATTAGCTAATAAACTGGGATTTTTATTTAATAATTCTAAAGATAAATCAGATTTTTTAGAAAAATTAGAAGAGTTATTAATTTTATCTGACTTGGGAACCGCAGCTACAACAGAGACAATGAATGAATTTCAACAAATTAATTTTAGAGAATATAAGGAAAATAACTTTATATTTTTTAAAGAAAAGTTAAAGACTATCCTGATAGATATTTTAAATTCAACTGCATCGGATGTTAAAATTTACCAAGATAGATTAAATATAATAATGCTGGTAGGAGTAAATGGTTCAGGAAAAACTTCGGTAGCAGGTAAGATTGCTTATCGTTTTAAAAATATAAATGAAGATATAATAATGGTTCCCGCCGATACCTTTAGAGCAGCAGCAATACAACAGCTCAAAGTTTTAGCTGATAAAGCAGGAGTAGAGATGATAAATACTAAAGAAGGCGCTGACCCGGCTTCGGTCGTATATGATGGGATCAGTGCAGCTCTAGCCCGAAAAAAGGATATAGTTATTATCGATACTGCCGGAAGACTTCATACTAAGACAAATTTAATGAATGAATTAGAAAAAATAAAAAGAGTAATCCTAAAAGAGGCCAATGATTGCTCATTAGAGATATTGCAAACCATTGATGCTACAATGGGTCAGAATGCTATTGCTCAAGCAAAATCATTTAAGAAATCTTTAGGAGTTACCGGAATTGCCCTTACTAAAATGGATGGAACAGCCAAGGGAGGAATAGTAATTGCCATAAAAAAAGAGTTAGATATACCGGTTAAATTAATTAGCTGTGGAGAAAAATTAAATAATTTATATGATTTTAAAGCTGATAATTTTGTTGAGGCTCTTCTTGATTGACACTACAGATAATTTTCTATATACTTATAAAGGAATTTTGACCGAATTGGAAATTAATTGTTAAATAGAAGATAAGAGGAGTTATTTTTTTTATGTTTGCCAACCTTACTGATAAATTTCAGACAATATTTAAAAAGTTAAAAAACAAGGGAAAATTAAATGAAAATGATATAAAAAATTGTCTCCATGAAATTCGCATAGCCCTTTTAGAAGCAGATGTAAATTATAAAGTAGTAAAAGAATTCATAGGTAGTCTACATGATAAAATGCAGCAGGAAAAAATATCCGAAAGTCTGACACCTACTCAACAAATTATAAAAATTATAAATGGGGAGATAGCTTCAACATTAGGGTCCAAACAAAAAGACATTAGCATGAATCCCGCTCCTCCCACTATTATAATGTTAGTAGGATTGCAAGGAACCGGTAAAACTACTACAGCCGTAAAATTAGCTAATTACTTTAAAAAAAAGGGGCATCTACCGCTTTTAATAGCAACAGATATATACAGACCGGCAGCTATCGAACAACTGCAAGTTTTAGGTGAAAAATCAGATTTACCGGTTTTTTCCATGGGGAGAAATGAAAGTGCGGTAAATATTGTTAAAGCTGCTATAAAATATTCATCTAAAAGGAATCATGATATATTAATTATTGATACTGCCGGAAGATTACATATAGATGATAAGTTAATGAATGAATTACAAGAAATTGATGAAAATATTCCTTTTCAGGAAAAATTATTGATAGTAGATGCCATGGCCGGACAGGATGCGGTAAATTCTGCTAAAGTGTTTTGTGATAAAATTAAATTGAGTGGAATTATTCTGACTAAATTGGATGGTGACACTCGGGGCGGAGTGGCTCTATCCTTAAAAAAGGTTTTAGGAATACCTATTAAGTTTATAGGCATAGGCGAAAAAGTTGATAACTTTGAACTTTTTCATCCAGAAAGAATGGCCTCCCGGATATTGGGTATGGGCGATGTTTTAACACTAATAGAAAAAGTTGAAACTGCTTATAATGAGGACGAATTAATAAAATTAAATAAAAAGATGAAGGACCATAATTTTGATTTAAATGATTTTTATTTACAGCTAAAAAAAATGGGAAATATTGGTTCAGTAGATCAGATTATGGATATGGTTCCGGGATTCAATAATTTAAAAAACAGAATAGATGTTGCAAAATTAGGAGATAGAGAGGGTGAACTAAAAAAAATTGAAGCTATTATATGCTCTATGACTGTTGAAGAAAGGGAAAATCCTTCTATAATTAACGGAAGTAGAAGGAAAAGAATATCCAGGGGGAGCGGAACACAAATTTCTGAGATAAATAGATTGTTAAAACAATTTAATCAGATAAAAGAAATGTTTAAAAAAGGATCAAAACTAAAAAACTTTTCTTTTAATTAATATAGAGCAAAACATATAGTGAAAAACGAAAAACGCAAAACTGAATTCGTATCTCGTATCTCGTGAATCGTATCTCGCAAAAACAAATAGTTAAAAATATTAAAAAATTAAAAAAGTTATGTGTTTGAATTTATTTTCCTTTCGAGA
>JAUVOA010000175.1 GCA_030599445.1 Atribacterota bacterium
GGTCTTTACCGGAGAACCTTTTATGCAGATAGCTAAATTGGCGCTAATTGCCCATCTGCCGGTGATGATTTTAGAAGGAGTGTTAACTGTGTTTTGTATGGGATTCTTGAGGAAAGTTAGACCGGAAATATTGAGTATTTAATTACACAGATTTTATGTAGATTTCACAGATTGATCAAATAATATAGTAAAAATCATATCGGAGAGATAAGATGAAAAACAAACTATATTTAATTTTAATATTTATATTTTTAATCATTATGATGGTAAATATTTCGGTCTTTGCTCATAAAGTCAATATCTTTGCTTATGTAGAAGGGGAAAAAATATATACTGAAAGTTATTTTAATGATGGTAAGAAGTGTATAAATTCCAAGATTGAAGTATTTGATAACCGGGGGAATATACTATTAGAAGGTTTAACTGATCAAGAAGGAATGTTTTCTTTTGAGACTCCCTCAGAAGATGTAATAGATGGAGATTTAAAAATAGTTCTTACCGCCAGCATGGGACATCGGGCAGAATATAGTATTTCGGCAGATGAAATAAGGGGTTCTACCGGGTTGATTAAAGAAGAAAATGAAGAACCCGTATCTATTGTTTCTCCCGAAACTTCTTTGGTTGACTTGAAAGAAATTCAATCAATAATTGAAGATACTCTGGATGAAAAGTTAAAGCCGATTATGAGAGAGATGAGAGAGATGAGAGAGATTAAGAAATTTCAGGAGGATAAGATTTCTCCCACCGAAATAATCGGGGGCATAGGTTATATAATTGGTATTTTTGGAATTATTGCTTATTTTTTAAGCCGTAAAAGGTAATTTAAAATTTTATTTTCAGGTGATTAATTTGATTAAAGAAAAATTTTCGGAAGGAGATTCGCTCTTCCATAGGCTCGATCCGCGAGTAAAGATTATTGTGGCCTTATTCTTTTCAGTAATTGTTGCTGTCAGCGATAAATATACTTCATTATGGGGTGCTTTATTCCTTGCTGTAGCAGCAGTGATTGTTGCCCGTTTAAGAACCAAAGAAGTGATTTCCCGTCTTTTAGTGGTGAATAGTTTTATCTTTTTATTATGGTTGATGCTCCCATTTACCTTTCAGGGTGAAAGAGTTTATACTTTAGGATCGTTAGGCATTTGTCAAGAAGGCATCAAATATGCCCTTTTAATTACTATAAAATCTAACTCTATTATTTTAGTTGGAATTGCTCTCCTTTCTACTTCTTCAATATTTAATCTGGTTCATGCCCTGCGACATTTGCACCTTCCTGATAAATTGGTTCAGTTATTTTTCTTTACTTATCGTTATATCCATACCATTCATTCTGAATATATCAGATTAAATAATGCTTTGAAAATAAGAGGATTTAAACCGCAGACCAATCTCCACACTTACAAGACTTATGCTTATTTAGTCGCGATGATGTTGGTCCGAAGTTATGATCGCTCAAAAAGAGTTTATAATGCTATGTTGTGCCGGGGGTTTAAGGGCAAATTTTGGACTTTAAATCATTTTGTTTCCAAAAAAGCTGATTTTGCAGCGGGAATTGTGATGATAAGTTGTATTATGGGATTGGTGTTACTGCCATGAAAGAAATAGAAAAGGAAGCCGTAATCAAATTCGTTGACCTTTCCTTTACCTATCCCTCCCGGGATTATATATTTAAAAAGTTTAGTTTTAATTTTTTCAAAGGAGAGAGGATTGGCCTGGTTGGGCTCAATGGAAGTGGGAAGACTACTCTATTCCATCTTATTATGGGTCTTTTAAATCCTTCGGGAGGGAAAATAGAAATTTTTGGAAAAGAACGAAAAGTAGAGAATGATTTTATGGAAGTCAGAGAAAGAATTGGCCTTCTTTTTCAAGATCCGGATGATCAATTATTCAGTCCTACTGTAGCTGAAGATATTGCCTTTGGTCCTTTAAACTTAAGAAAAAATCATCAGGAAACTAAAAAAATCTTGAAAGAAACTTTGGAGACCCTCGGGTTAGCGGGCTTTGAAGATAGAATTACCTATAATCTTTCTTATGGAGAAAAAAGATTAGTTTCTCTGGCAACGGTATGGGCAATGCAGCCAGAGATTTTATTACTTGATGAACCAACAATCTGGCTTGATGAGGGGACTATTGAAAAGATAGTTCAAATATTAAATAGTCATCCCCATTTATCCTACATAATTATTTCTCATGATAAAAAATTTTTAAAAGAGACTACTAATTGTATTTACCTGATGGATAACGGAAAGATAAGGAAAATATAGGCATACAGATTATTTGCTTCAATATTTTACTTCTTTTTAAATTGGTCGTTAGTGAATTAGGAATTTACTTCGGCTTTTAAGTTGAATAATATTAAAAACCAAAATAGACAGGCGAGACGCCTGTCCTACGAAGGAAGGGTGGCATTTTTCATTTTAGATTTCTTTTTTCTCTTTCTTTACACAATACTCGATACGAATGAATAATTCTTATTTTTATTTTTGAAATGCATTTGTTATAATAAAATAAAACTGTTTCTTTTCGAGATACGATTCACGAGATACGAGATACAAAATGGGGGGAGAAGAAATGAAAATTGGAATTGTGGGGATGCCTTTAACGGGGAAGACCACCCTGTTTAATCTTTTAACCGGCCAGCACAAAGAGACTTCTGCTTATTCCTCAAAGGGGACTAAAAATATAGGGATAGCCACTGTTTATGACCAGAGAATAGAATATTTAAGTTCCCTTTATCATCCCAAGAAGACCACCTATGCCGCTATTGAATTTGTGGACATCGGTGGAATTTCTCCGGAGTTGCCAACAAAAGAGAAGGTAGAGATATTTAGTCTTATCCGGGATGCCGAGGCCTTGCTGTTTGTAATCAGATTATTTGAAGACCCGGCGGTTGCTGGTGAGAAAGATCCGATTGTTCAAGTTGAAAATTTAAGATATGAACTCTTGCTTAGAGATTTAGAGGTAGTAGAAAATCGATTAGGGCGTTTAAAAAAGTCTAAGAAGAAATTGACTCGTGAGGAATTAGCAGAAATGGAAATTTTAGAGAAATGCAACCAGGGACTGAGCGATGATCAATTTCTTTCTAACCTTGAATTCTCTGAGGATGAAATAAAAAAGATAAGCGGTTTTAGTTTTTATACTCCAAAACCGATTATTATCGCCCTGAATCTTGGTGAAGAACAATTTAGAACGAAATCATATCCCCAAAAGGAAAAATTAGTTCAGGTTGTTCAGGATGGCAATATGGCCAGTTTAAGTATCTGCGGCAAGATGGAAATGGAGATAAGTGAACTGGAGCCAGATGAAAGGCAACTATTTTTAGAAGATTTAGGGCTGAAAGAATCAGGGATTGAAAGATTATCCCGGGTGTGTTATAAGCACCTGGGATTGATATCTTTTTTCACTATGGGCGAAGACGAAGCTAAGGTTTGGACTATTAAAAAAGGTACCCATGCAGTGAAAGCCGCCGGAAAAGTACATTCAGACATGGAAAGAGGTTTTATCCGGGCAGAAATAGCCAAGTATCAGGATTTGGACACTCTTGGTTCTATGCACGCAATAAAAGAAAAAGGATTACTAAAGATTGAGGGGAAAGATGCTATAATCGAAGACGGAGATATTATCAATTTTCGATTTAATGTTTAAAGCAAGTTTTCGGTTTACAGTTTTCAGTTAATAGTTGCAAGATGCGAGATGCAAGATACAAGATAGAGAACTAGTTTTTCAGTTACCCAGTTAACCAGTTTGGCTGTTTACCAGTTAAATTGTGTAATGTGTGACATGTATTAAGTAAATTGTTTTTGTAAATTCAGAACTATAATCTTATTACTCATTACATATTACTTGTTACTGTATTTTATACGAGATACGATTCACGAGATACTAGATACGAAAATATTAATAGTTGACAAAAATATTTTATTATATTATAATCACTACTAAAGTAATAGTAATAGTAGTAATTAAGCGGGGTGAATTTTATGAGGCTCTCTACCAGAGCAAGATATGGTACAAGGTTAATGTTAGAATTAGCCTTAAATTTTGATAAGGGAACTATCTTTTTGAAGGATATTGCCGAAAAGGAAGAGATTTCCGAAAAATATTTAAGTCACCTGGTTATCCCCCTTAGGGCAAGTGGGTTGATAAACTCCTCTCGAGGAGCCCACGGAGGGTATCAGTTAGCCAAATCTCCTTCCCAAATAACTCTCAAAGAGA
>JAUVOA010000018.1 GCA_030599445.1 Atribacterota bacterium
CCGATATGATGATGAAAGGTATCATGAACAGTTTTATAAATAAGATAACCTGATTCCTGAATAGCTTTCGTCGCTGTAACTATCGATCTGAGAGAACATTCTTCAAATCCCAAAGGCTCTAAATAGCCTTGTATGCCGCTATCTTGAAACAAAGGACCAAAAGATTTTAAAGCTTTTACTGTTTCTTCAAAAATCTCCCCCGGGTTCCTTTTATCATTAACATCATTATTAGGGCATAATACAATAGCCCTGCAACCAATAGATAGCGAGAGATTAATTAATTTTTTTAATTCCTTTATGGTCTCCGGTAGAATTGCGGCTAAATTAAATTTTTGTAAAGCATTGATAGTTAATATTTCCACTCCGTATTTTTTTGAAAGTTCTTTCAGTTGCCGAGGAGTATAGCCATCAATTATCTTTCCTCCGGGAAGATCATTGCGCAATTCGATTTTATTTAAACCCAAATCTTTAGTAAATTTAAAAAAATCTTCTAATTTTAATTTTGGATAAATGATTCTGTTTAGGCTTATCCTTGATCTTTTGATCATTCTATTTCTTCTCCTTTTTTATATAAATATTGTCCTAAGCGTTTTATAATTGGACTTTTTTTAGGTTGTTTTATTACGAGTTTTGCACCACTTAGTTTTATAAGTTTGTTTTACAATTTACCCATTATTATTTTAAATTCTGTTGGATAGTATAACATATTATTTTGTAAACTTCATTTTAAATATATACCTGAGTCACTATTATAACTAAAATGATTCAGAAAAATTTTAAAAACCTCTTATATAATCGCAATTTAGTTTATTAGAATAAATAAGGACGACAGGTCCTATTTTCTTTATAGATGGTTAACAATTAGAAAAAGAAGGATTTTTAAAATAAATGTAGTATAGTATATAGCAAACAAAGATAATTTAAATTAATATTCATGCTTTAAAATAAAAAAGGATTTTATTTAAAACTTCAATAAATTTGATATTATACCCTGTCACATTAGCAAAGCTCAAGGTGTAAGGTATACGCTGCTAATTGTCAATTAAGCTATAGAGGAGCATCATACATGAAACAGTATAAAGATATTACTTCCAGGGAAAACTCAATATATAAGTTAATAAAAGCCTTAAGTCAAAAAAAAGTTCGTGAAAACAGTGGACTATTTCTTATAGAAGGCACCAGGCTTCTTGAGGAAGCTAATAATAGGGGAATAAAAATAAAATATCTTATTATTAATGAAACAGTAAAAAATATGCCAAAAATTAATCAAGGTTGTCAGGTTTTAAGACTGCCTAATAATCTATTTAAGAAAATTTCAGATACAGTTAGTCCTCAAGGAATAATAGCTGTAGCCGAGCAAATAGAAATATCATTGGCAGATATAATTCTTGGTACAAATCCTATGGTAGTTGTTTTAAATGGCCTACAGGATCCTGGAAATCTTGGAACAATTATAAGAACCGGCGCTGCAGTAGGTGCTACCGCAGTATTATTAACTGAAGGAACTGTAGATTTATACAACCCAAAAGTTATTAGGTCTACAATGGGTTCCCTGTTTCAGGTGCCTATTATAAATGGTCTTGATGATGATGAGGCTGTCAAATGGTTAAACTATAACTCTATAAATATTATAGTAGCAGATTTGGATATTGAAGAATATTACTATTCCGCTAACCTCAAAGAGCCTTTCGCTTTAGTAATGGGAAACGAAAATAGAGGACCAAATAATATATGGAGGAAGGCAGCTTATAATAAAATAGAGATTCCTATCTTAGGATCCACTGAATCCTTAAATGTGTCAGTAGCTGCTGGGATAATTCTGTATGATGCAGTTCGTCAAAGATTATGCAGATGATGCTATCCTTTGTTTGTTGATATAACAAAAAAAGGGAAGTCTTCACATTTAATACAACCTCTTAAGACAAATCATATTTTAAGAAATCATAGTATGTTAAATGTGAAGATCTGTGATTCCATATATTATTAATATTGTATATTTTAAAAATATTTAAAGAATCTTTGACAAGAGGGATTGTCTTACTGTAAAATAAAATCACCGCAATCGAATGCATAATTATAAAATTTCACTGAAAATGCCTTCTTATTTTCTATCACTACTTTGAATTTTTGTTAATGAGTTCAGCAAGTAATTAATGAATAAAATTAAACACAAATACTCGAAAATTAGATATCAAAAGAAGTGATTAAATCGAAATAAATCAGAGAAAAGAATTTTAGTAGGATTTAAATTATTATATTACAATCGTTCGCATTTAATATTTAAAATTGTCTAAGCTAACACTTAAAATTAACTTATAAGATATTATTTGAATTGTTTCTAATACAAATACAATTATATTTGGTGCAAAAATTACTAAAATTCAGCTTCTTTAAAAATCAAAAAACTCCCTGTAGCCATACCCTGAAAAAAGAGACTGTCCTTTAAATAACAGGGAACTAACAAGAGGAGGTGAGACATAAGGAGAAAATATTTCCTGGATATTTTTTAGAAATTCAAAAATTTTTTGGAGGTAAAAAATGAAAAGTAATTTAAAAACTGGTTTGTTTATCTTTATCGTAATCTTCTTGTTTTCGAGTATCTTCCTATCTTCTTTTGCAGTTGGAATAACAACAATAGCAGAAGCAGCTGAAGCTGGAGCTTTCGAGGGTATTAAAATTAGATTCTTTACCGGTGGTGCTGAAGGCGATCCTTTTGGCACGATTGTTTATAATGGTGCCTTGGAAGCTCAAAAATATTTAGGCGTACAAGTAGAATATGTTTTTTCAGGTTGGGATAATGAAAAAATGATTAGCCAACTTCGAGATGCAGTTGCAGCAAGGCCTGATGGAATTGCCATGATGGGTCATCCGGGTAATGATGCAATAATGCCTCTTGCTGAGCAAGCAGCTAAAGATGGGATTTTGATGACTTATCAGAATGTTGATGTTCCAGAAGTACGTGCAAAATTTGGTGGAGGGTATGTGGGTGCCGATCTAGTATCTCAAGGTAGAGCATTAGGTGAAGAGGCAATAAAATTATTTGGTCTAAAAGCAGGGGATAGAGCTGTAGTATATGGTAATTGGGAAATGCCCGGACGTTACATTAGAGAAGAAGCAACTGCGATAGCCTTTGAAGATGCAGGATTAAAAGTAACGAAAATATCTGTACCAACACCGGCAATATCAGATACTGAGTTGCTTCTACCAGTTTTTACTGCTGATTTATTAGCTAATCCTAATACTAAAGCGGTAGTTTTTGCAAACTCAACTAGTCTCGGAGCTTCACCAACATATTTAGACGCTGCAGGAGTAAAACCAGGTGATGTGAAAATTATTGGTTTTGATAATAGTCCAGCTATTATGGATGCTTTTAGCAAGGGATATGTTCATCTATCATCAGATCAGCAACCATATCTACAAGGTTTTATACCTGTTCTTAGCTTAGTTTTAACTAAAGCTTATGGCTTAAGTGCTATGAGCCTTGATACTGGTAAAGGTTTTATAACTGCAGAAAATTACAAGGATGTTGGAGCATTAGTTGAACTTGGATTAAGATAAAAAGATAAAGTTAGCGCTATAGATATCGTGATTAGATGAGTGTTTGCTTGAATTGCTCATCTAATCACGATAGAAATGTTTAAATTGTATTATTATTTAAACTTTAATTATTTGTATAGATTTTTATAAGGAGAAAATGTCATAATCGAATGATGAAGAATAGATTTTTGAGAGATTTTATAAATAAAAGGAAAATCGAAATCGCGATTGGTTTAGTATTTTTTATAATGATGATTGTATTTATTATAGCCAACCCAGTTGTTTTTCTAAATTATAGGGTATATATGGCAGTGTTTACTACACTTCCTATATTGATTATTTTATCTACTTCAATGGTATTTGTAATAGCTAGTGGTGAAATTGATTTATCTTTCCCGTCAATAATCGGAATTTCAGCATGGGCGTTTGCAATTATAGCAAAAGCAGGTGTAAACCCATTTTTGGCATTAATTGTTGCAATAATTGTAGGTTCTTTTTGTGGATTCTTAAATAGTTTGCTAATAACAAATTTAGGGCTCTCTTCGTTAGTACTAACGTTAGGCATGAATTTCCTTCTGAGAGGTCTTATCATGATTATTACTGGTGGAAAGGGAATTTCATTGGCATTTTTAAGAAATACTGAAATTTTTTCAATATTTACAGATAAAATTGGCATTTTTCCCATTCAGATGCTGTGGGCCATTGGATTTGTAATGATTAATTGGTTTTTATTTTACAGGCATAAGTTTGGAGGCCATGTATGTTATATTGGTGACAATTTAATGAGTGCAAGAGAGATGGGTATAAGTGTTAATAAGGTAATGGTTTCAACATTTGTATTAATGGGAGCAAGCTCTGGTTTTGTAGGAGTATTACTATGTTTAATAAATAATCAATTTTGGCCGACTACTGGAGATGGATATTTGCTAATAGTATTAGCTGCAACATTTTTAGGAGGGACTCCAACATGGGGAGGGATCGGTACTATTTTTGGAGCAATTATGGGTTCACTTATTTTAGGTTTTCTCGAAACAGGAATTATTTCATCTGGCTTAACGGGTTTTTATACAAAATTTTTCTTTGGTTTAATTCTCATTTTAGCGTTAATCAGTCATAGATTTGCAGGATTAAATAAAAAAGGGAAATAATATCTGGAAAGAATAAAAAAATATATTTACTATTTATTTTAAAAGACACAAAAGGGATTTGTCTGGAATGGAGAAGGTAATAATGAGTGAAAAAATGAACTTTTTAATGGAGGCAAAAGGTGTAAATAAATCTTTTGGAAGTATCAATGCATTAGAAGAGGTAAATCTGGAAATAGGATATAACGAAATTGTTGGACTTATTGGTGATAACGGAGCTGGGAAATCTACTTTGATAAAGATTTTAACAGGAGTACATAGCGCTGATAGCGGAGAATTATATTGGAAAGGCCAAAAGTTAAATAAATTAACAGTATCTTTAGCTAGAGATCTTGGAATAGTAACTGTTTTTCAAGATAGAGCTCTATCTGGTCAACATCCTATTTGGAGAAATATTTTTATGGGTAAAGAATTAACTAATAGATGGGGCTTTACAAATATAAGAAAAGAGAAAGAAGAAACATTAAAATTAATGAAAGGAATGATGGGCTTCACTTCTTCTGCAATTTCTCCTGATAATATTGTTGGAAGTATGTCTGGAGGAGAACAGCAGGGTGTAGCAATTTCAAGAGCTCTTTATTTTGAAGCATCTCTCATTATGCTTGATGAACCCACTAATGGACTTTCATTGACAGAGACACAGAAAGTATTTGATTTTGTTCAAACTATTAAAAAAAAGAAAAAGTCTTGTATATTTATTTCTCATAATTTATTTCATATATATCCGATAGCGGATAGAATTGTCATTGTTGATCGAGGGAAAATAGTTCAGAATTTAGCAAAAAACGAATTAACATTAGATGAATTACAGAAAAGAATGTTTGAAATTGTTGGCGCTGATAGTTTCAAGATAAAAAATACTAATTAAAAAATTAAAAGATATCTTTAAAAATATAGGCAAATTTTATATTTACTGAATTTATTGAAAGGAAATTTTATCCATTAAAAGATTAAATATCTTATAAAATTATTTTTTAAAGTTATTTTATGAACTCAAAAGATTGGAAGAAAAATATTTAAATAAGGAATGTATAATATTATGCTCAACGCGACAGGTGTATGGACAGGATGTAACTACCAGGATACATATAAATATACTGCAGGTGAGGCTGGTCAGGTGTTTATTTCTGTCAAGGATAGAGAGGTGTTGCGAAAGTTAGCAGGATCAATTGCTGGTCTTGCATTAAAAGATAAGGAAAAAGAAAAAGTTAAGCTATGGTATAAACATAATTCTTTGAAACCTGGGCGCCCATTGATTTTCTGTGATCCTGAAAATGGTTGGAATGAGATAATTATTGAAAATATGTTGGAATGTAAAGGATTACTTGCTCGAAGGTGGGAGGTAGTTCTAAGAAAAGAATTATTCTGGGGAGAAGCAATTTTAGATGATAAGCCTATTGAAGCAAACTTTAAGATTGGTTATACATATACTGAAGATGATTGGGCTGGAGAAAGTAAATTAATTACAGGTGGAAAAGAAGGCGGTTCATATGTTTGGGATGCACCTATCAAGAGTTTAAAAGATTTAGACAAGATAAAAATTCCTCAGATAAAAATCGATTATAAAACTACACAGGAAACTATAGAATTAGCGAAGGATGTTTTTCATGATTTACTTGAAGTTAGATTAGAAAGTATTTGGTGGTGGAGTTTAGGAGTTACTTTAGATTTAGTAAAACTAATTGGTCTCAGCGATATGTTTATGCTTTTTTATGATAATCCTGAATTTGTACATCAAGTCAATCATATAATAATGGAAGGTTACTTAAAAAAACTTGATTTTTTAGAGAAAAATAACCTGCTTTTTCTTAATAATAAAGGAACTTATGTGGGTTCCGGAGGCTTAGGATATACAGAAGAGTTACCTGCAAAAGATTTTGATGGAATACATGTTAGACTAACTGATATGTGGGGATTTGTTGAAAGCCAGGAAACTGTGGATGTTTCTCCTGCTATGTTTGAAGAATTTATATTTAAATATCAGTTGCCAATTATTAAAAAATTTGGTCTTTCTTGCTATGGATGCTGCGAAGCAATGGAAAACAGATGGCATATAATAAAAAAAATACCCAATCTAAGAAGAGTATCTGTAAGTCCCTGGGCAGATAGAGAAAAAATGGCTCAGTTTTTAGAAGATAAATATATCTTTTCTATGAAACCTAACCCAGCGGATATTGCTGTATCCCAAATTAATAAAGACTATATAGGAAAAAAGATGGAAAAAGATCTAGAAATTACAAAAGGTTGTATTGTGGAGATAATTATGAAGGATAATCATACTATTGGAAAAAATCCTAGTAATCTTACTAATTGGGTTAGAACTGTAAGGAAGGCGATAGACAAAGTTTACAATTGAAGGAAATAGTTAAGCAAGTCGCTAAAAGGAGTTAATGATATACAAAGGGATCGAATAGTTAATCATAGCAACATGAGAAAGATTAAAGATTAAGTAAAATTTTATCTCACAAAAGAGAGGAGTAATTATAATGGGGCTTTTACCAAAAGAGAGGGTTCTAAAAACAATTAATTTAAAAGAACCTGATGTAGTGCCAATTTATATAACAATTACTCCACAAGTTGCAGAGAAGCTTGGTAAGTATCTTGGAATTAATTCCTATTCACACGCAGATTCGCCTCTAAGCGAGAATAGAATTTCTTTTACAGAACTTTTGTTAAAACTTGGAAATGACATTGTTGGTATTGGAGCATGCTCTCCCAAGAATAATCCTACAAGAGAAGTTGAAAGTGGAATTTTAACGAATGAATGGAAAGTAAAGTACAAGAAAATCGGCTATTATATAGAGATGATCGAGTATCCCCTCTCTAAATCCGAAACAGTATATGATATTGATAATTATGAGTTTCCAGACCCTTACGCTGATGGAAGATATGACCTTGCAAAAGAGATGGTCGAAAAATATAGCTATAAATATGCGATTTGTGGAGATTTGGAGTGTACTATTTTTGAAACATCATGGTATTTAATTGGAATGGAGAAATTCTTAATTGATCTTTCAATGAAAAAAGATTATGTATTTGCACTTATGGATCGAATCATGGAATATAATATAAAGATTGGCAAAGAACTTATAAAAATTGGAGCAGATATTATCTGGCTTGGAGATGATGTTGGGACTCAAAAGGGAATGTTAATATCTCCTGAATTATGGAGAGAGGCATTTAAAGAAAGAATGAGAAAAGTTATAGAGGAACTAAAAGATGTTAACCCTAATATTGGGATTGCTTATCATTGTTGTGGTTCTTATGTCCCTATTATACCAGATTTAATTGAAATTGGAGTTAATATTTTAAATGCTCTTCAACCCACTGCAAAAGATATGGATTTAAAAAAGCTAAAAGATATTTATGGAAATGAAGTATGCTTTTTTGGTGGCTTAGACATTCAAAAAATTTTACCATTCGGAAGTCTAGACGATATAGAGAATGAGGTTAAAAGGGTAATTTCTTCAGCTGCAAAAGGAGGTGGCTTAATTTTTGCTGGAGCTCATAATATTCAACCAGATGTATCTGTAGAGAAAGTTGTAAAGCTTTTTCAATTTGCAAAAAGATATGGTGGATACCCTATAAAAGTATAGTTTTTTATGTTTAAGTTTATTAATTTTTGAACTTTTATAGGTAAGATAATTAGAGAAGTTTAGAATTAAATTTTTACCAAATAGTATTATCACTGTAGTTACTGTGCTTTATTTATAGCATAGCAAATAATTGAATTAATAAAATTTTATAAACTGAGAAAGGAACAAGATGCAAGGAAAAATGAAAGCAGCAAGGCTATATGCTGTAGGCTAAATAGGGACATACATCCCATATATTTACCCTAAATGCAGTAAATTCAATTTTATTAAAAAATCTTGTTAGTTAAAAGTTAAAATCTTTGACAATGTGGATTGTCTTGTTGTAAAATAAAATTACCTGCACTCGAATGCATAATAAATTCGATTCGTAATTTATCTTACTTTTTACACCTGTTGGATTTTAGGTAAATTTATAACTTGTCAGAGAACTTCCAGGAAAATAAAATTGCAGGTACAAGCAAATTTCTCAAGAGAATTGATTAAAAATACTTTTGTTGGTTGTAATTTTAAGTTAGAATGCAAACGTTCGCATTGACACTAAATAAATATAAATTCCGATTATAAAATAAAATTTACTACTTTATTATATATAGCAAAGTAGTAAAGAAAATTTCTTCAACGAGGACTAATAAGAATAAATTTCTGAAAAACAAAAATATAGCTTCTTCTTAATTGTTATATTGCAAAAATTATCCTTAGGTGAAATTAAGACATAAAGTTTAGACAAAGCTAAAAAAATATAGTACCTTCTTTATATAAATATTAGTATCTTGAAAAGTAAAAAGCTTATATCTGTCATTTCTATTGTTTTTATTAATTTTAAAATATAAATGAATAGAAGAAAGATATGATAAAATATATTTTATCATATAAAAAAGCACTGCTAGAAGAGTACATAGAATGCTTGTGTAGCCTTACGAGAGAGGAAAAAATAAATAGAAAGGAGGTTATAAAAACAATTAGTTGAAAAGAATTTGTTGAGATTAAATTTCTTGGATCTAATAAAAAATAGGAGGTAATATGCAAATGAAAAGGTATTTACTAAGCACAATGATATTAGTAGTAATTTTAAGTATGTTTCTATCAGCATCAGTTCTTGCATCTAACGGACCATTGGTTTTGGCTACGAATAATGCCCCAGAGGGCAAATCAATGGCTAAGGCGCTTGAAGAGTTTGGAAAACTTAAAAATATAGAAGTGGAAGTTGTTGAGGCTCCTTATGCAAATCTATTTGAAAAGGAACTTCTTGATCTTTCAAAAGGAACAGGACTTTACGATATCATTCTTTTAGACGATCCTTGGTTTACTCAATTCGCAGAGAATGATTGGCTTACAGAATTAACTACATATTTCCTTGAAAAGAAAGAAGCTGGACTTTCTGCAGACTTTATTGATAAATCCCAGGCAATTTGTAGATATCCTTACGCGAAAGGGTTGTTGTATGCTGTTCCGGCAGTAGGTAATGCGCAAATGTTTTTCTATAGAAAAGATTTATTTGAAAAATACAATATGTTTGCAGCCCCTGCAACCTGGGAAGAAGCTTACGAGGTAATGCTTAAAATTAAAGAAAATGAAGATGGTGTTTTTGGATATGTATTAAGAGGTCAGCAAGGAAATCCGGTAGTAGCTCAGTTTATGCCAATATTTTGGAGTTTTAATGCCAAAATGTTTAATGAGGATAAGACGGAAGTTTGGATTGATACACCTGAAGCACTTAATGCGTTAAACTTTTTTATAGAACTTAAAGAAATTTCTCCTCCTGGTGCAGAAAGTTTTAATGCACAGCAGCTTGCAACTTATATGCTTCAAGGAAAAGCAGCCACAACTATTAATTGGCCTGCATTTGTTCCGACCTTTGAAGATCCCAAACAATCAAAGATTGTGGGAAAGATAGCTTATGCACCTATCCCTTCTGCTGTTGCTGTTGGAGCATCTGAGATAGGGCATTGGCTTGCTGCTATTCCTGCAGGTTCTAAGAATAAGGATATGGCCTTTGAATTTATTCATTGGGCTACTTCAGCAGAAAAGCAAAAAGAACTTGCTCTTAAGTGGGGTAATCCACCAACAAGAAAATCAGTTTTCCAAGATCCCGAATTACTGGCAATGTCTGAATTTAGACATTATCCTGTACTACTTCAAGCAATTTCTAACTCAAAACCAAGACCTCGAATTTCAAATTGGAATGAAGTAGAAAATACATTTGGTATCCATCTTTCAAAGGCAGTAGCCGGACAAGTATCACCAAAAGAAGCTCTTGTAGCAGCCCAGAAAGAAGTAGAAAAATTGATGGAAAAAGCAGGTTATATTAAATAATTACTAACACCTACGCTGGGCAATCTTTACAGATTGCCCAGTTATCTTTTTAAACTTATATTGGAGAGAATTATGCAAGTAGGCAATATATCTAAATGGTCTGAGAAAAATCTTAAGTATCTACTTATTGTCCCCACTGTATTTCTATTAGTAGCGTTAACAATATACCCCTTAATTTATGCTGTTATTGCTAGTTTGCATGTAATTAATATACGTACTGGTGAAAACGTCTTTGTCGGTTTTCAAAATTTTATAGAAATTTTTAAGGATCAATATTTTTGGAATGCTTTTAAAAATACCATAGTTTTTACTGGAGTCGGTGTGACTATTGAATTTACGCTTGGACTAATTCTAGCTTTATTTTTAAGTTCTAAAATTGTTGGTCGAAATATTTTTCGAAGTCTTTTATTGTCTCCCATGATGCTTCCTCCTATAGTTGTAGCAATAATATTTAAAATTATTTATATTCCTGAGTTTGGAGTTATTAACTGGTTTTTGGGTTTATTTGGTATTAGGGGAATTTTATGGGAAGCAAGTGTGCATACAGCACTGCCTTCATTAATACTTGTTGATATTTGGGAATGGACTCCTTTTATGTTTCTTATACTGTTAGCTGGATTACAATCCTTGCCCCTTGATCCTTATGAAGCAGCCGTAGTAGATGGTGCTTCAGGTTTCCAAATATTTAGATACATTACTTTCCCTCTTTTAAAGCCCGTAATTGTAATAGCTTTGCTTCTTAGAATAATGGATACATTGAGAATATTCGATCAAATTTTTATAATGACTGGAGGAGGTCCTGCAAACGCTACAGAAACTCTAAGTCTTTATATTTATAGACATGGATTTCGTTTTTATAATATAGGCTATGCTACTGCTATGTCATTTTTATTGCTTATATTTACAGTAATTATAAGTAATTTTTTTATTAGATTTCTTAAAACTGAAAAGGTGTTTGAATAATGATAAAAAAGATCTTTAAGTATACTTTTATTATTTCATTTACTCTAATTACCATTTTACCAATTCTCTGGCTAATCAGCACTTCTTTTAAAAATCCAGTAGATATATTTGCCATACCACCGATTTTTGTACCATTAAAGCCATACTTAACATTTGACCATTATTCCACTTTATTTGGTGAAATGGGATTTATGAAATATATTATAAATAGTATCATTATTTCAACATCAACTACTTTCGTTTCATTAATAATAGGTACTTTAGCAGCTTATTCACTAGCAAGATTTAAATTACCGCATAACCTAAATGAACACTTATCTTTTTGGGTTCTTTCCACAAGAATGTTTCCACCGATTGTAACGATCATACCTTTATTTGCTATGATGCAATTTTTTCATCTGGTTAATACAAAGGTTAGTTTAGTGATTGCTTATACAGCATTTAATTTACCTTTTGTTGTGTGGATGATGAGAGGATTTTTTATTGAGATTCCTAAAGAATTAGAGGAAGCAGCCATGGTGGATGGATCTACTCGAATGGTAGCCTTGTGGAAGATCATTCTTCCGATAGCAAAATCCGGGATTATTGCTACAGCTATATTTACTCTTATTATGTCTTGGAATGAATTTCTCTTTGCTTTAATTCTAACACAAACCCGAGCATCAGCTACATTACCGATCGGAGTTGCTTCAAGAGTCACGCAATATGAAATTCTTTGGGGACAGATGAGTGCAGCAGGAGTTATTACAATTACACCAGTTTTAATTTTTGCCTTTTTAGTTCAAAAGTATTTGGTTAGGGGAATGTCCTTCGGAGCTGTTAAAGGGTAAAGTTATATATTAGCTCAGAGTTTATAAAATATTTTTTAAATTACTCCGATTATTTTTTATCATCAATGAAACTTTGAGATTTGAAATTGAGAATTCAAATTTCATTAAAGGAAGGGAAAGAAATGCTATATTCGTTATGTATAGATTCGATATATCCTGAAGATGGTTTAAAGGAAAAACTTGAGAAAATAAAGCAGGCAGGATTTAAATTTATTGAGTTCTGGGATTGGCGGGATAAAAATTTTGAGCTAATTATAAA
>JAUVOA010000259.1 GCA_030599445.1 Atribacterota bacterium
GTAGATAAAGTAGTAGAAGAGACAAGGCGATTGGTAGGGAAAAGCGAGTATCAACAAATAGGTGAGGTAACTTTTACTCCTCGGGCTAAAAAAGTCTTAGAATTAGCCTCTCAAGAGGCAAGTCAGTTAAAAAATAACTATATTGGCACCGAACACATATTATTAGGGTTAATAAAAGAAGGAAGCGGAGTAGCGGTTAGAATTTTAATAGATTTGGGTATTAGTTTGGATAATGTTTATTCTGAGATTATGAAAGTTCTAATGGATAGCGGAGTACAAGGTTATCCATCTGCCCCAGGAAAAAGAACAACGAAGACTCCTGCTTTAGATGAATTTGGAAGAGATCTAATCAAATTAGCCCAAGAAGATAAATTAGACCCGGTTATTGGCAGGGGCATGGAAATTCAAAGAGTGATACAAATTTTAAGTAGAAGAAAGAAAAATAATCCCTGTATAATAGGAGAGGCTGGGGTAGGAAAGACGGCTATTGTAGAGGGTTTGGCTCAAAAGATAACTGATAATGATGTTCCGGAGATATTAAAAGAAAAAAGAATTATCTGCCTTGATTTAGCTTTAATTGTTGCTGGCACAAAATACCGAGGTGAATTTGAAAAGAGATTAAAGAAGATTGTTAAAGAGGTTCAGGAATCAAATGATGTCATATTATTTATTGATGAAATTCATACCCTGGTAGGTGCAGGAGCCGCTGAGGGTGCAATAGACGCTTCTAATATATTAAAACCAGCCTTGGCAAGAGGAGAGCTTCAAGTTATTGGAGCAACTACTGCTGAAGAATACCGAAAGTATATAGAAAAAGATGCTGCTTTAGAGCGCAGGTTCCAACCAATTTATATTTCCGAACCTTCGATAGAACAGACTGTTAAAATATTGAAAGGACTTAGAGACAAATATGAAGCTCATCATAAGATAAAAATTACTGACCAAGCCTTAGAGGCAGCAGCTCATTTATCAGCTCGCTATGTTTCGGGTAGATTTTTACCAGATAAGGCCATTGATTTGGTAGATGAAGCTGCTTCTCGAATTAAATTACAAAACACTATTTCTCCACCCGATATGAAAGAAGTAGAGATCGAATTAAACAAAATAAGGAAGGAAAAGGAATCCGCAGTAAAATTGCAGGAATTTGAAAAAGCAGCTCGATTAAGGGATAAAGAAAAAAAGTTAGAAGCTGAACTCCAAAAAATGAAAGAAAAATGGGAGATTAGAAGAAGGGTTAATAAAGTGGGAGTTACAGAAGAAGATATTGCAAAAATTGTTTCCAGCTGGACCGGGATTCCAATTTTTTCTCTTAAAGAGGAAGAGGCACAAAAATTACTTAGAATGGAGGAGGAATTACATAAAAGGATAATTGGACAGGATGAAGCTATAATATCTATTTCTAAAGCCATAAGAAGGGCTCGAGCTGGGATGAAAAGTCCCAAACGTCCCATTGGTTCTTTTATATTTTTGGGACCTACCGGAGTAGGCAAAACAGAATTAGCCCGTACTTTAGCAGAATTTCTTTTTGGTGATGAAAATGCATTGATTAGTTTAGATATGTCAGAATATATGGAAAAATTTGCTGTTTCCCGATTAGTTGGTGCTCCCCCTGGTTATGTGGGGTATGAAGAGGGAGGTCAATTAACTGAAAAAGTTAGAAGAAAGCCTTATTCGGTAATTCTGTTAGACGAGATAGAAAAAGCACACCCCGATGTCTTTAATATATTACTGCAAATATTTGAAGATGGTAGATTGACTGATTCCCAGGGGAGAGTAGTAGATTTTAAAAATACAGTTGTTATTATGACTTCCAATGTTGGGGCTACCCTGATTAAAAAAGGAGCTACTTTAGGATTTCGGGGGACCAATGAACCTGAAGAGATTTCCTATAAAGATATAAAAAATAGAGTAATGGGAGAATTGAATAAAACCTTCCGACCGGAATTTTTAAATCGAATTGATGAGGTAATAGTTTTTAAGTCCCTTACTAAGAAGGAAATTAAAAAAATAGCCAGTCTAATAATAAACAATGAAGTAAAAAAATTATTAGAAGAGCAAAAGATTAACCTGGAAACAACAGAGGAAGTTAAGGAATTGTTGACTAAAAAGGGTTATGATTCTAATTTTGGAGCTCGTCCTTTAAGGCGGACCATTGAAAGGTTGATAGAAAATCCTATTTCTGAAAAGTTATTGGCTGGTGAGTTTAAAGAAGGGGATTGTATATTAATCAAGGCAAAGGGTGAGAAAATAATATTTTCTAAAAAGAAAAAATAACCAAATTAAGATAGAGGAGCTAAAATGGGCAAAGAAGAAAAGGCTGTTTTTCGGTGCCAGCAATGTGGCTATGAATCTTCCCGGTGGTTAGGGCGTTGTCCCGATTGTGGAGAATGGAATACTTTAATTGAAGAAGTATTTAAGGAAGAGAAAAAATATTCTCTTCATCCTGAAGGGCATTCTATACCTTTGCCCATTAGCAAAATTGAGATAGAAGAAAGAAAATCGAGATATAAAACAGATATTTCGGAGTTTGATAGAGTATTAGGTGGAGGGATTGTCCCTGGTTCTCTAATTTTAGTTGGGGGAGAACCGGGCATTGGAAAATCTACCCTTCTTTTACAAATAGCCAATTCCTTAAGCAGTAACTGCGGGGTAATATTATATATTTCTGCAGAAGAATCACTTTATCAGATTAAATTAAGAGCTACCCGATTAGGTGTTCTTGCGGAAAAGCTTTTTTTAGTTTCTGAAACCGATATAGAAGTTATAAAAAAACATATCAGTGAAATTAAACCAAAAGTGGTTATTGTAGATTCCATTCAAACTATTAATGATTACGAGATTAGTTCCTCACCGGGAAGCATTAGTCAGGTAAGAGAATGTACTGCTCAATTAATGCGTCTAGCTAAGAGTAAAGAAATTTCTGTCTTCATTATCGGACATGTAACTAAAGGAGGGATATTAGCTGGACCTAAAGTTCTTGAACATATTGTGGACACTGTTCTCTATTTGGAGGGTGAACAATACAATATTTACCGGATACTTCGTTCTACAAAAAATAGATTTGGTTCTACCAATGAATTGGGAATATTTAAAATGGGAGAAAAAGGCTTAGTAGA
>JAUVOA010000173.1 GCA_030599445.1 Atribacterota bacterium
CCTTCCATGTTTAAAGATTCAGTTATTCTGTTTGCTCTTCAATTCCCTTCAAATAGTACTATCTATCTAATTTCGCTATACTCTTTTCCTCCCTCAATAGCCACTATATTTTTTTTAATCTTTGGAAATATTTTCTTTATCTTCAAAACTCAGTGAAAAACTTCTTTATTTCTCTCTAAAAATTGTTTTATACACCTTTTAATCAGCTGAACTTTCTTGGGTTTGGGTTCGGCTAAGCTTATTGGTGGTTCACTAATTTTAATCAAAGTATTAATTCCATATTGATGTACAATATCCGCATCATCACTAATAATCGCAGCTACAGCTATTACCGGAATACTATACTTTTTAGCAATTTTAGCTACTCCAATAGGGGCCTTTCCGTAGATAGTCTGACTATCAATTTTCCCTTCACCGGTAATTACCAGATCAGCATCTTTGATAGCTTGTTCGAGTTTTACTATTTCAATTATAATCTCAATACCTGGTTTAAGTTCTGCATCCAAAAATGCTATTAAACCTGCTCCCAAACCTCCGGCTGCTCCTGCACCCGGTATATCCTTTACATCTTTATTTAAGTCCCTTTTTATTATTTCAGCAAAATAAGCCAAAGATTCATTTAACTCTTTTATCATTTCCGGAGTAGCCCCTTTTTGCGGTCCATACACTCTAGTAGCTCCTTTTGGTCCGCAAAGTGGATTACTTACATCAGAAGCTATTAATACTTCAGTCTCGGATAAGCGGTTATCCAAGTATTTTGTGTCAATTCGAAAAACTTTTTTTAGTTCTCCTCCTCCAAAACCTATTTCCTCTCCGTCTTTATCTAATAATTTTGCTCCTAAGGCCTGAACCATCCCTGCCCCTCCATCATTGGTAGCACTTCCCCCGATCCCAATGATCATCTTTCTACATCCCTGGTCCAAGGCTGCCTTAATTACTTGACCTGTCCCGTAGGTAGTGGTTATCAATGGATTCCTTCTGTTCTTTGGAACTAAAGTTAAGCCTGACGCTTCAGCCATCTCAATAACTGAGGTCTTCTTATCTCCTAAAATTCCGTAAGAAGCCAAAACTTCACCTCCCAAAGGATCTGTAACTTTCTCTCTTAAAATTTCTCCTTCGGTGGCATTAACCAGGCATTGGACTGTACCATCTCCACCATCAGCCATAGGGATTTTTACAATTTCAGTTTCCGGAAAGATCTCTCTTATTCCTTGCTCAATTGCATCTGATACTTCTACAGCAGTTAAACTGCCTTTAAAAGAATCTGGGGCTACAACTATTTTCATCGTTTTTTATACCTCAATTGAGAGCTGTATATCTTTTAATTTGTTTACCGTTATAAAATATACGCCATTATAAACATCATTTCCTTTGTACAATAGTATGAATAATAAACTTTTTTCTAAGTGTTTTTTATATAGTTTGCATAAACTTTTAAAATATCTTTACCCTCACTCAACCCCTTAAAAAATAAGGCTTTTCACCCACACCTAAAAATAAGCTATTTTAAGCGCCTATTTTAAAAAATATGAACAATCACCTTAACCAACCTCAAAAAACACCGCTACGACAATAATTCTCTGAAATCCTTATTTTGCAAGGCTTTCAGCCTCCTAAAAATAGAGCTTTTGGCCCTTTTTTGCCTCATTTTCTCCATATTTTAAAAGCACTAACACCATCCCATATAACAAAAAAACGCAGTAACCCTTATATTTTCTACGTTTTAAAGACTTACCATTTTTTTCTACAAAAACTGATAATTCTTTAATTCTATATATATTTATCTCTCTTACTTAGCTAAAAATCAGTTTTCCCGTTCCTCTCTTTTTCTCCTTTTTTGGATAATTATTCAATTAAAAAAGGTGCTACAGAACCGTCCTGTCACATTTGGTAATTTCTTAAAAGAAATGGGAACAGAGAACACCCATCCCTATTTATTTAATACACTTTTTCTAAAATTTAAAATATACCCTGTGTTATAATTGCCATTATGTAAAAGTTTTTTATAAAATTTTCTCTGCAAATAAAAATGCCGACTGCTTATCTCCTCTATAACATCATCCAATTCCATGTCTGATAGACTCCACAAGGGTTCATCAGATTTGCGGTGTTTCGGATAAACCGAAAGAATGCCACCGGTCTTTAAAATCCTATATATCTCTTCATATATCTTTTTTCTTTCCAAGTTTTCCATATAATGCAGAACATCATAAAGCAAAACTGCATCAATAGATTCACTATCTAAATTAATTTTCGATTCTTCTGATTTAGTATGTATCGGTATTATATTTTTTAAACCTTTTGTCTTCGCTATTTCCATCAACTTATGCATAGATTCTATATCTTTATCTATGGCGTATACTTTGCCTTCCTTTCTCACCACTTTTGCAGCTGGAATTGTATAAGGGCCATCACCACAACCAAAATCCAAGATGACATCACCTTTTTTAATACCAATATTTTCAAGGAAGATTTCACCTTCCTCGTTTAACCATTCTTTAACAGCGATTTCCATATTCTTTTGACCCTAAAGTAGTTTCATTTTAAATCATTCATAGTAACTACTCTTCCCACACCAACATTTATAAAATTCTCACCATATTCTTTTTTAAATAATTGCCTTGCGGTATCTCCTGAACAATGGCAAAGACCGACATAGCTCACCCCTAATTTTTTGAAACTGGAAATAATATTTTCTATTTCACCTTTACTTTCTCCACTTAAATGGAAACCGCCCATTACTAAAAGCATAGTATTCTTAAACAAATCTTTTGCCTTATTTACTGTTTTCACAATACCAGGATGGGCACATCCGGTTATTACTATCAATCCTTTTTCCGTATGAATAATTAAAGATTGCTCTTTTATCCATGTTCCCAGTTCACCAGTAGAATAAACTCCCTCGCAAATCTTTAAAGGTGCTTGAACTTCAACTATCTTCGCCCCATATTCCTTCAATCCGTCCTTAAATCCCTTGGGGAATGATTTGGGTAGATAAACAACAACTTCCGGATTCTTTCTAAGAAAGCTGGGCAATCCTCCCACATGGTCTCCGTGAATATGAGAAAGCACAACCAAATCTATTTCCTTAGGATTAATACCTAACTCTTCCATGTTTGTTAACAATATTGAGCCATCTCCACCGGTATCAAAAAGAATAGTTTTTTCGGTTCCCCTTATAACACAGGAGAAACCCCAGGCAGTTGTTAATCTTTCCTTATATGGATTATTGTCGTAACTAACAATAATGCTTAGATTTTTTACAGCGGTTGTGGGGGTGTTTTCTTCGGCCTGCACAATTTGTTCCTTTTTACCCTCTTCATGTCTTGGAAAAATAGTTAAACCTAATATTGTGCCAAGGGCTAATATTAAAATAACCAAAACCCATATTTTACTCATTTTAACCCTCCTTTATTTATCTGCTGACTCTACTTAAAAGTTATGTCAAATATCAAGATCTAAACCCAGAAGGTCTTTTGGGATTATGCTTCACAACTTCACATTATTTAAATCTCTATACTCGATTTGATCATGAAGCCATTCTCTTTTATATTTTGTGAACTTGTGAACCCCACTATCCCACTTTCATAATTTCTTGATAAGTAAATAAAGTAAATCGTAAATGCTTTGTTAGATAAAACAGCGATATTGTATTTAACCAACCCAAAATATAAAGTACGAATCATTTATCCACCAACCTTCTGTTCATCAAATCAATGACTCATACTTTCTGTTTGGGCCACTTCCAGGCATACCAGAAGATCAAGGCTGGGAGTAAAATCATTAAAATACACATCACTAAGTGATCAAAAGGTAGTGACCCTTTCATGAGATGCATAAATAAATGCCCGATGTTAAAGACTATAAAGATTATGCCTAGAATTATATTTGCTTTACGATTTGCTACATCCTTCAGGGTTACAGACAAAAACGCCATGGCCAAGGGAATCAACCAGAAGAGTAAGAAAAATAATAATAATCCTGTAGTAATCTGCATCCCCTCCGCCATCCCGGACATTATTTCATCTATTGCACCTGGGGCCATAAACCACAATATCATTGAGGCTGACATAGCCACTGCCAAAAAGATCCACAGCACGGCAATTCTTATCTTCAAAAGCAAAATTTCCATTAACTATCAACTCCTTTCTTTTTTTATCGCCGTTTTATCTAATCTATACTGGATAAAATAAGTTAATCGAAAGGGAAATTTGTTAAGAACCGAAATTATAAAAGTCTCTTCCATTGCCTTCCTA
>JAUVOA010000283.1 GCA_030599445.1 Atribacterota bacterium
CTTATAGTTATGTATTAAGGATTGGACAGGTTAAAGCCCGGAGAATTACTTCTTTTAGTCCAAAGATAAAAGCTGAAATAAACAAATCACCAGTATATTGTGTAGACGGAATTGCATCAATTGGAATGTGCAGAGAAATTGATCGAGCTCGGGAGAAAGGAGATACTTTAGGCGGGGTATTTGAGGTGATAATTACCGGTGTTCCTATCGGTTTAGGAAGTTATGTTCAATGGAATAAACGTCTGGATGCTTGCTTAGCTTCAGCTTTTATGAGCATACCGGGGGTAAAGGCGGTAGAAATAGGTGAAGGAGTAGAGGCTTCGGAGAAGAAAGGTTCGACTGTACATGATGAAATCTTTGCTCAAGAAGAGCAAAGAAAAAATTCCTCCCGGTATTACCGGAAGACCAATCGAGCTGGTGGTATAGAAGGCGGGGTAACCAATGGAGAAGAGGTGCTAATTAGAGCTTATCTTAAACCTATACCTACTTTGATTAATCCTCTTCGTTCTATTGATTTTGCCACTAAAAAAGAGACAAAAGCAATTTATCAAAGGTCTGATATATGTGTTGTTCCAGCTGCCAGCGTAGTGGGAGAAGCAGTAGCAGCCTGGGAGATAGCAACAGCTTTTTTAGAAAAGTTTAACGGAGATTCTTTATTGGAAATTAAGGAGAATTATAAGAAATATGGGGAGAAACTTCAAGAGATATGAGGGAAAATATTATTATTACCGGATTTATGGGTACCGGAAAAAGTATAGTAGCTGAAGAATTAGCCCGAAAATTAAGAATGGAATTTATAGATATGGACCAGATTATCGAAGAACGCCAGGAGTTGACTATATCAGATATTTTTGCAAGATATGGGGAAAATTATTTTCGAGAACAAGAGAACAAATTAGTAAAAGAATTATCCCGAAAAGAAAATATGGTGATTGCTACCGGTGGAGGAACATTAATTTCTTCGGATAATAACAGAATATTAAGTCAGAAGGGAAAAATAATTTGTCTTTATGCCGATTCCCAGACTATCTATAATCGGGTAAAAAGAAAGAATGATCGGCCACTTCTAAACGGAGAAAATATTTTAGATAAGATTAATCATCTCTTGAAAGAAAGAAAGAAAATATATGCTAATGTAGAATGGAAAATTGATACCACTAATTTTACAACTCAGGAAGTCGTGGATAAGATAATAAATCTTTTAAAGTTAGAAAGGTGAATAGGTGAAGGTGAAAGAAATTACAGTAAAAATTACGGAAGATAAAGAATATAAGATTTACATAGAAAAGGGAATTCTTAATAATTTAGGCGAGCATTTATCCAAGACAATAGGAAATAAAAGAATTGTTATAATTACCAATCCTTTAGTAAATAGCCTGTACGGAACTAAACTTTTATCCGTTTTGAGAAAGGATGGGATTAACTCTGATTTAATAGAAGTGCCCGATGGTGAGAAATATAAGTCTCTATCTACGGCAAAACATCTCTATGATGAATTATTAAAAAGAAAAGCAGACCGAACCACTACCCTTATTGCTTTGGGGGGAGGAGTTATAGGAGATTTAGCCGGATTTGTCGCCGCTACTTATATGAGAGGCTTGCCCTTGGCACATATTCCCACCACTCTTTTAGCTCAGGTAGATAGCAGTATTGGGGGAAAAGTGGCAGTTGATCATACTTTAGCTAAAAATATAATCGGGAGCTTTTATCAACCAAAGGCAGTTTACGCCGACCCTGAAGTTTTACAGACCTTATCAGATCAAGATATAAAAAATGGAATAGTAGAGGCTATAAAGATAGCAGTTATTAAATCTCCGGATTTCTTTAAATGGTTAGAAAAAAATATTGGTCAATTATTAAAAAAACACAAGGACCTACTATGTGAAGTTGTTAAAGAAGCCGTTTCTTTAAAGGTTGACATAGTTTTAAAAGACCCCCGGGAAAACGGATTGCGTAAAGTGCTAAACTTTGGACATAGTATTGGCCATGCCCTGGAAGTAGAAGCAGGATATAAAGATTTAAGTCATGGAGAAGCGGTCGCCTTAGGTATGTTGATCGAGACTAAAATAGCTCGGAATAGAGGAATGTGCTCGGAGGATTTTGAAGAAAAAATTAGGAAAATATTGTCATTCCCGCCCCCTTCTCTGTCATCCCCGCGAAAGCGGGAATCCAAATCTATATTTAAATACATTAAAAATATAGATTACAACCAGTTCTGGGAAACCTTAACTTTAGATAAAAAAAACTATCAGGGTAAAATAACATTCATTCTACCAGAAGCTCTGGGGAAAGTTAGTCCAACTGACAATATAAATAAAGAAGAAGTAATAAAAGCTTTGGAAAAATTTAAAAAGGAGTGGAAATAATGTTAAAGATAGGAATAATTAATGGACCAAATTTGAATATGCTCGGAAAAAGAGATAAAAAAATTTACGGAAATTTAACCTTGGAAGAAATGAATCATAAAATTGAATCTTTTGCCAAAAAGGAAGATATTGAACTAACTATAAAGCAATCTAATTTCGAGGGGGAGATTATTGAATTTATTCAGCAGAACTCTTCAAAGCTAAATGGTTTAATTATTAATCCGGCAGCTTATACTCATTATAGTTATGCTATTGCCGATGCTCTTCAAGATTGCACCATTCCGATAATTGAGGTTCATCTTTCCAATATATTTTCTCGGGAAGATTTTCGGGGGAAATCAGTTAGCGCTCCTGCTTGTATAGGACAGATTGCTGGATTCGGTTTCCAGAGTTATATTCTCGCTATCCACGCTCTTCAAGATTTTTTAAAAAAAGGAAGTAGTGAAATAAATAAATAAATTGATCAACTAATATATTTGTCATTCCCTCGAAAGAGGGAATCTATTCCCTGCTTTGTCATTGCGAGGGAGTGAAACGACCGAAGCAATCTCTATATCAAATGTAGGGGCTCGATTCATC
>JAUVOA010000110.1 GCA_030599445.1 Atribacterota bacterium
GGAAGAAATACTTCAATCCTCTTTCAGTAAGATCGGTAATAGTTGCACCATAAGCAATATTTACTTTTTTGAATTTTTCGTATATATCAGAAGCGGGAAGAACAACAAAGGAGCCGTAGGTTTGAATGGCAGCAACTATATCCTTTTGAGTTATTAATTTCATTGCTGCTAAAGCTCCCGCCTTTGGTTGACAAGCATCATCTGCAATTCTGATTTCAATCATTCTACCGCCTAAAATTCCACCCTTTTCATTGATCATTTGGGCAGCAATTTCTACACACTGTTTAGCCATTTCACCTTCAACAGCATACGGTCCAGTTATAGGTCCTTGCAAACCGATGACTACCGGTGGTTTATCAGCAGCCATTACGCCAAAAGAAGCTATACATATTACCAGTACTAATACGCTAAAACCTAACAATAATTTTATTCTTTTCATTTTAATTCTCCTTTAATTATTTTTAAAATAAATCAAAAACAGTCATTTTTAGTAAATTAACTAGCCATAACATTAGAATTGACTTCTATTCTATAATTACTTAAGAAATCCTCTCACCTCCTTTTTTTCTGTAAGAATAGCCACTCACAAAATTACAATAATTTACTGTTATCACTACTATCGGGGGTCAGGTCTCAACATTTGATATAACATTCCAGGCATTTTTTTAGGGGCAAATTATGTCAAATGTTGAGACCTGACCCCTAAATTCTATAGATTTTGTGAAAAACTATCTTTAGATTATTTATTGCCTAACCTATTTATCATATATATATTCTACAGAAAATTAAAAAACCCTTCTTTTATTGAGTGAAATAAGTTTTAATATTTTATTTCTTATACTACCGAGGGTTCGATAATCAGTTCACCCCGTTCAAATCTGCCTATATCTAATCTGTCAATAGGAATAGAAGTCTTCCCTTTAAGTATTAACTCTGCCATAAGCCGGCTGGCTACAGGAGCCAGCATAAATCCATGACCGCTGAAACCTACTGCCATATAAAAGCCATTTACCTGAGGATGCTCACCTACGATCGGCTGAGAATCAGGACTCATATTATATAGACCTGACCATTGCCTTACCATACTTACTTCTTTTAATAGCGGAACAACCGCAGTCATCTTTTGGGCCATATCCCGGGCAAACTGCCAGCTTGTACCTATATCGTGACCTTTGGGTTCATCGGGGTCACCAAAACCCATAATGATGCTTCCGTGAGGGGTCTGCTGACAGTAAAAATTACGAGAGAAGGACATCAACATCGGCTTAAATAGAGGGTCAACCGGTTCAGTAATTAGGATTTGATGCCTTTGGGAATATACCGGTATTTCCACTCCTGCCATTTTCCCTATTTCTCCCGAGTAACCACCGGCGGCATTTATTACAATAGGAGTGAGCACTTCTCCCTTATCTGTGCTGACCGAAACTATCCTATTGTTTTCGGTCTTAATTTCTCTTACCTCGGTAAAATTGTAAATCTTTACCCCCAACCTTTGAGCAGCCTCCGCATAGGCAAAATTTGTGTTAAAGGGATTGGCATGACCATCGGTAGGACAGAAGGTTGCGGCTAATACCCCTTCCGTATTTAAAGGAGGTACGATTTCTTTGGCCTTCTTTACGGTTATGTATCTTACATCAATCCCTAATGATTGTTCCAAGGCTACATTCTTCTTAAACTGGTTGACTTCTTTTTCGGTATAAGCCAGCATCAGATATCCGCCTTGATTCAGTTCGATATCATAATCCAGCTCTTGACTTAAATTCTCAAATATTTTTATACTCTCCCGGGCCAGGATGCAGTTCATCTCAGTTCCAAATTGCTGTCTGATTCCTGCTCCACACCTTCCCGTAGCACCACTGGCCAGAGAATTTTTTTCGAGTAATATTATATTTTTACAGCCCATCTTAGCTAAATTATAGGCGATGCTGCAACCGATTATTCCTCCTCCAATTATTACCACACTTGCTCTTTTAATCATCGTCATCACCTGCCAGAGTCCCTAACTTTACCGGCTTGGTGGGAGGTCTAAAGGTAGGTATAGTTACTTCTTCTATGCTCTTATGGCAAAACTTAGCGATTTCCCTTAAGATAATCCTACGACAAGTCGTGCCCTGGCACCTTCCCATTCCCGCTCGGGTAACCCTTTTAATTTCATCAAGGGTAGTATACCCTTTTTCTAAGGCTTGCCTGATTTCTCCCCAGGTAACATCTTCACATCGGCAAATTATGGTTTCATCTTTCATTGTTTTTGTCCTCCACTTTTATGCTTCTTACTTTCATAACCATACTTTTTGGAACTTCTATGGAAATTATGTTAGTTTTATTTTTAATCTTTAAGACTTTTATTACTTTTACTTTACCGAGCATACTGCCCGCTCTATCTAAAGCATAAACATCCTCTCCTTTTTCCGGTAGAGGGAGTATTTCATGAGGCAATTTGATCAAGGATTTTTCATCTAAATAATTCATATCTATCACGAATATGGCCAGACCGGGGCAGGAACTAATACATATCCCGCAGCCGGTACACTTATCAAAATCTACCTGAGGTAAATCATTTATATCTCTAAAGGGTTTTATTGCCCCAAGTTTGCAGGATATGGCACAAGGGTCACAGGGTATCTTCTGAAAACACTCTATGATGACTACCGGACCCTGGACTAATCTTTTTTTATCCGGAATTACTTTCTCTAAATCATCATCGGTCGGTATGCCGGTTCTTTCTAACATGGTTAATCCCTCCCCCCTCTTATTAGAGCTTTTTCTATACCTATCTTTATCTCTTCACTTAAAGGGTTGTCTCTCAATTCTCTTAATTCTGCTTTTAATTTTTTATCTTGTTCTTGATAATTATCACATTTATATCCTAAGCTCACCGCGGCATTCAAACCGGCAATTTGACCTTCTAACATGGCACTGCTGGCCTCTTCGATACCGGCGACATCTCCGGCGATATAGATTTTATCTTTAGTTGTTTTCATATTATCATCCCTTAAGGCCACATAGCCGCAAAGCTCAGGAACATATTTCATCTGACAGCCGGCCTGCCAGAGCAGGTCAGAGAGTGGAGATAAACCTACCGCCAGACAAATAGTATCCACCTCAAGTTCTTTTTCTGTCCCCGGAATAAATTCAAAATTTCGATTGATTTCAGAAATTACCGCTTTTTCTATACAATCCGTACCGTACACTTCTTTTAGAGTATGAGAAGTGTAGATAGGTACTCCCAAACGTCTAATCTTGGAGGCATGCACTAAGTAGCCGCCTATCCTGGGAAGGGCTTCCACTATTGCCTCCACCTTAATACCGGCTTGCAGAAGCTGGTAGCTTACAATCAGACCGATATTGCCTGCCCCTACCATTAAAATATTATTACCAGGGACTACGCCGTAAAGATTCATTAAGGTTTGCACTGCCCCGGCGCCATAGACTCCGGGTAAGTCGTTATTTACAAAAGGCAGCATATTCTCTAATGCACCGGTAGCCACAATAATTCTTTTGGCTTTTAGTTTTTTCAATATATCACCATTAACTCCCTGGACAATGGTAATGACCTCATCTTCATAATAACCGGTGACTGTAGAATTGGCGATTGCTTCAATATTGTCATATTCTTTGATATCCTGGATCATCTTTTTGGCAATTTCTATGCCTCTGATCCCGGCAAACTGTTTCTCGGAACCAAAAAATTTGTGGGTCTGTTTGATTAACTGTCCGCCTAATTCCAAACCATCGTCAATGAGAGTTACTTTTGCTCCCAGGGAAGCAGCATAGATTGCTGCTGATAATCCTGCGGGGCCTCCTCCAATAATTGCTATATCAGTCATTTTCAATTGAAATCACCTTTTCCTTTTTGGATTTCAACTTTCATCCCTTCTTCCAATTTAGTTACACAGGTTCTGATATTGGGGACACCGTTTACTTTCATTAGGCAAGCTGAACATTTTCCTATGGCACAAAAAAATCCTCTGGGGCGGTGATATTTAATGCTTCTGCTTAATACTTTTATTCCGGCAGCTACCAGGGCGGAAGCAATGGGCTCACCCTTATAGCCTTCTAATTCTTTTCCATCTAAGGTAAATTTAACTTTTTCTTTCTGGTTAAATTCTAAAATGGGATGCTCTTTTATCCGCATATTTCCCTCTCCCTATTTTAATATGATTATAATAATCTAATTGGGTTCATGCATTACCATTTTTTATATTTTTTAGGTTACAATCATTTTTATTATTACTTTAACATAAAGATGGCAGCCATACGACCGGTATTTCCCTTATCTCTTCGATAGGAAAAGAAAAGTTCAGGGTGGTCTGCCGTACAAATTTCATTAACAAAAATATTCTTTTTCAGTAGCCCGGCTTTAATCAATTGCACATTGTTTGCTTTTCTTAAATCAAGTCTCCTCACACCCTTATTTTTCAGGGAAATTGGTTCAATATTATATTCAACTTGATTTAACCAATAATCATCAATTTTATTTTCCTCTTTAATGCTATAACAGCAGGGACCAATAGAGGGAAAAATGGCGGCTAGGCAGGAGCAGGGATTGGTCTCAAAGATTTTTTTCATCTTAAACAAAGTTTTTAAGGTTAATTCCAATTCCGTTCCCTTTCTCCCACTATGAATTAAGGCAATAGCTTTTTTGATGGGGTCTAAAATAAAAATAGGTACACAATCAGCATAACACATTAAAAGAGGTATACCGGGAATATCTGTAATTAGGGCATCGGTTTGTCCAATTCCCTTAGAATATTTAAAGGCTCCTTTGTCTTTATCTTCTTTTCTTACGAGAGCTATTTTATCTTTATGAACTTGTTGAGCAGTTACCGCGGTTCGATAATCAATACTTAAAGCATCTAAAATTATTTTTCTGTTTTTTGCTACATGACTTTCTTTATCGCCTACATTATAGGCCAAATTAAGGTTGTTAAAAGGGGTTCCGCTTACTCCACCTGTTCGAGTAGTAAAAGCATTTACTACTAAGTTGGTGTTGTCTAATTCTCTACAGTTGAAATATTTTATTTGTCCAAGTTCTTTTAATTCAAAATCCTGGTTCAAATTATCTCTACTTTTTGCAAATATTTTTAATACTTACACTGTATTAAAATAAAAAAGGGTAAGATACTCCAACGGAATTTCTTACCCTGTCTTTTTACCTGAGAGATTTTTCCAGAATATTGGAAATTGCCCCTTCGGTGTTTATTAAAAAACTTTCCAGAGTTCTGTCCGGCAATGGTCCTTTTGCCTGAGAGTTTAAATGTATCGTACATCTTGCCCCTTCGGCTTCTTTTCTGTAACAGAAAAGACCTCTCCCATTACTTTCATCCAGAATAAAAATCTATTTAATTGTACTAATTTGGATTCAAGATACTTTTATACAGTATAACATGTTTAGGTAAAAATAAAACACTACTTTCTATATACGACGGCTATTTATAAAATCCTTCTTTTTTTTGAAAATAATTGTACTTTTTTTCACAAACAGTTAAATACGTATCTCGTATCTCGTATAAAATACAGTAATAAGTGATAAGTAATATGTAACAAGTAATAAGTTACAAGTTTAAAAAATAGTAGGGGCGTATTGCATACGCCCTCAATGATTAATATATAGAACCGTAGGACAGGCGTCTCGCCTGTCTAAGTAGGGGCACGATGCATCGTGCCCATGATAATCAAAAGACAGCAAACAAAGATGGGCACAATTCATTGTGCCCCTACACCTAAATCCTGGTTTCTTTAACGCGACGATACTAAGCTACTATA
>JAUVOA010000291.1 GCA_030599445.1 Atribacterota bacterium
ATATTTTTTCGTTTCCCGCAAGTTAAAAACGAATTAGTTTTTTATTGCCTGAAAAAAATTAATATGTTATACTTTTAATGGAGAGATGACCGAGTGGCCGAAGGTGGTTGCCTGCTAAGCAATTGAGCGGGTTAAGGCCTGCTCCGAGGGTTCGAATCCCTCTCTCTCCGCCATTTCTTATAAGTTAAGAGGGCTACTCCATTGCACGATTTAAGAGAAAACCACAGTATTTTTTATTACGCTATTGGTAAAACCAAAACAGTTTATTCATTGTTTATTCTAACTGAAGATGTTAAAAATTGTCTCAACCTTTTATAAGGCGGTGGCAATTTTTTTTATTAATGAGATGGAAAGTATTTAAAATATTATCTAAAGGGAGGAGAAATTATGAAATTAGATAGAGGTGATTTCGAAACGGAAAATTTAATTGTTTGGGAGAAAATTATCAGAAAATTATTTCCGATAGCTATCCCAAGCAATTGTCTTTGGAAGAGCATCGATAGTATAATTTCAATTCTTAACAAATTAGGTTCTGCAGGTAATTTAAATCATACTCTATTTCCCGCTGGTGGAGGCCATGATTTGACGGGCGCAAAAAGCTCATCAGAGAAAGGTTGCATAGAATTTAGTACCCCGAATTCAGTAAGGATTGTTAAACCGAAAGTACTGGAATTTAATTATTTCCCCGACAATACTGACTGGGCTTATTTTCGTTTAGAAACTGGTGGTTTAAAACCGATTACCCCAAACACTAACCCATCTTTTATAAAAGAAAAGGTAACTGAACTGGAGCCAGGTTATTATGCAGAAAAAGAAATATGGGAAAAAGGTTACCTGGGATATGATGAGAAGGGTAATAGAATTCTGCTGCCTAAAAGTGTAAGGATAGTCTCCAGATATTTTAGAGGTTCATTTGTTATATTTGCCAAAAGTTCTCCTTATAACAAAAATCATGTTACTTATGATGCCAGGCACGATAAGATGAATGGTAAAAAGTTTAGGCAGTATATTGAGAAATGTATAATAAAATTTAACGAAGAAAGCTAAATTACACATAAATTCTACCTTATTTTATAGATACTTAACATATTTAAAAACAATTTCCACTAAGTTAATACATATTTTCTAATTCATGCATACACATAGATGTTTTTAAAAAACTTAAACGTTTATCTTAGCACAACTAAAACCACATTTTTTTACTTTTTATAGAATATTTTACATACATTTAACGGCTTGTTATAATGTAAAAAGATTATAATTTAATCTATCTAAACAGGAGGACAAATAATCATGAGCATACACATTGGAGCAAAAGAAGGAGATGTCGCCAGTACAGTTTTACTTCCCGGAGACCCCTTGAGGGCAAAATATATAGCGGAAAATTTCCTTACTGATGCTATCTGTTATAATCAAGTACGTGGTATGTATGGTTATACCGGAACTTATAAAGGAAAAAGTGTTTCAATTCAAGGCACAGGCATGGGGATACCTTCAATATCGATATATGTAAATGAACTTATCACAAACTACAAGGCTAAAAGTTTAATCCGAATCGGAAGTTGTGGTTCCATGCAGGCTGATATAAAAATAAGAGAAGTTATTTTGGCCATGAGTGCCTCGACGGATTCCCACATCAACAAAATACGTTTTAATGGTATGGACTATGCTCCGACTGCAAGTTTTAACCTCTTAAAAAGAGCTCATGATATTGCTTTAGAGAAAGATATTCCAATAAAAATAGGAAGTGTTTTGACTAGCGATACTTTTTATAACGATGACCCTAATTCATGGAAGCACTGGGCAAATTATGGAATATTAGCGGTGGAGATGGAAACTGCTGTCTTATATACTCTGGCAGCAAAGTTTAAAGTTAATGCTCTTTCGATTCTAACTGTTTCCGATAGTTTGGTGACCAGAGAAGAGACCACTTCAGAAGAACGGCAGAAGACCTTTAACCAGATGGTGGAAGTTGCCTTGGAATTAGCAGAATAACTAAATTAGATAAAAAAAATTTTTATTATAATATTTATAATAAAGGAGGATAAAAAAATTAAAATAACCGTTCTGGTAGATAATAACACTCTGATAGACCGCTACTTTTTGGGAGAACCGGGAGTATCCTACCTTATTCAGGATGAAGGGCGTAAAATATTATTTGATGTAGGATATTCAGATGTTTTTATTAAAAATGCCCAAAAAATGAATATTCATCTCCGGGATTTAGATTACCTGGTCCTTTCTCATGGACATCTCGATCATACCTGGGGGTTAGTTTCTTTAATAAAATATTATACAGAAGCCTCGATAGAAAAAATAGATTATAATATACTAACTGCAGTTGCCCATCCCTCTTCTTTTTTGGCGAAGAAAGTTAAGGGTATTAAACAGATAGGTTCTGTAATTTCACAGGAAGAATTGAGCAAGCATTTCAAAATGAAATTGAGCAAAGAACCGTTATGGCTAACCGAAAGATTGGTATTTCTGGGAGAAATAGAAAGAAAGAATGATTTTGAAGCAAAAAATCCAATCGGAAAGGTGGTAAAAGATGATTTTGAAGAAGATGATTATTCAATAGATGATTCTGCCTTGGCTTACCGCTCAGCAAAAGGTTTGGTGATTATTACCGGCTGTTCTCATTCGGGAATCTGTAATATCGTAGAATATGCTAAAAAGATTTGTAATGATGATAGGATAATTGATATAGTCGGGGGATTTCATTTGCTTGATCCGGAGAAGAAACAGTTAGAAGGTACTTTGAGCTATTTAGAGAAAATCAAACCCTACGAAGTGCATGCCTGCCACTGCACCGATTTAAAATCAAAAATTGCCTTATCTCAAGTAATAAACCTTAAAGAAGTAGGTGTAG
>JAUVOA010000141.1 GCA_030599445.1 Atribacterota bacterium
ACATTAATAATAATATCAGTCAGCCCGAAAATACAGAACCGATTGTTTATACAGTTAAGGCAGGTGATAATCTATGGAATATTTCTCGAAAATATGGAGTTTCAGTGGAAGTTATTATTAGTGTTAATAATCTCAAGGAAAAAGACCTCTTATCACTTGGCCAAAAAATAGAAATCCCCGCAATAGGAGGAGGAGTATCTAGCTCTAATCAAAAACAGGAACCAACTATTATAACTTATACCGTGGTAAAAGGAGATACCTTGTGGAGCATATCTCAGAGATATGATGTAAAGATGAATTCTATTATTTCTACTAACAATTTAAAAGAAATATCCCGACTGTCTATCGGTCAAAAATTGAAGCTGCCTATAACTAATATGGATATTGCCAAAGCAGAAGGATATAGCCAGGAAGCAGCAGCGGAAATAATTTATTATGTAAAAAAAGGAGAAAGCCTCTGGAGTATTTCGCGCGAGTATAATGTAAAATTAGAGGCTATTATAGCAGCAAATAGCATTACTGATGCTTCTAAAATTTCTACAGGACAGCAATTGAGAATTCCTAATGTACCTGGAGCCCGCAGCAATATAGGTAATTTTATCTGGCCGGTAAGAGGAAGGATTACTTCTCCTTATGGGATGAGAGTTATAAGCGGAAGGAAAGATTTTCATGCTGGTATAGATATTGGTGGCCCTACCGGGACTAATATAGTAGCTGCCGAGAGGGGCAGGGTAAGCTATGCTGGTTATATGCGGGGATTTGGCAATGTGATTGTCTTAAGCCATGATGGGGGATATTCTACGGTATATGGTCATAACTCGGTAAATTTAGTGAAGAAAGGTCAGTATGTGAAAAGGGGAAGCGTAATTGGTAAAGTAGGAAGAACTGGAAATGCCACTGGTCCCCACCTCCATTTTGAAATAAGATTAAGCGGCAAGCCGGTTAATCCTCTGCCATATTTGAAATAAGTAAAATGTTTTTAAGTTATTATTAGAGCATAATCTAAATTGAATTCACAACCATAATACAAAATAAAAAAAAGAAAGGAGGAAAATTATTTAAAGAATTAATTGGTATTTTAATTAATTAAAAAGTAATAATTAGAAAGGAGAGTAAACATGAAAAGTAAAGTATTTGTAGTTTTGTTGTTAACAGTAGGATTAGTATTTAGTGTAGTTGGAGCGGCTTCTGCGGGAAGCACTCTGGTGTTCGGTAGTAGTGGAGATGCGGTTAGATTGGATCCTGCAGATGTAACTGATGGAGAATCCATTCAGAGGATGGATAATATCTTCGAAGGCTTGGTTGAATATGAAACAGGTTCTGTATTGATACAACCTTGTTTAGCTACCTCCTGGGAAGCATCAGCAGATGGGACAGAGATTGTTTTTAACTTGAGAAAAGGGGTTAAATTTCATGACGGGACTGATTTTAATGCAGATGCAGTGGTCTTTTCCTTTGCACGCCAGTATGACACCACCCATCCTTATAATCAATATGGCGAATGGTCTTACTGGGGATGGATGTTCGGTGATGTAGAAAAGATGGAAAAGATTGATGATTACACGGTAAAATTTGTCTTAAAAAGACCGAATGCCTCTATTATGACCAGTCTTGCCATGTTTACGGTTTGTATTGTAAGTCCCACCAATGCGGAAAAATATAAAGGAGACGCCTTCAAAAATCCCTGTGGCACCGGTCCTTTCAAATTTGTCGAATGGGTAAAAGATGACCATATTACCTTAGAAGCCAATGAGAATTATTGGAGGGAAAGAGCTAGTTTGGATAAATTAATCTTTAAAGTTATTCCTGATCCTTCGGCTCGTCTTATGGCTTTAGAAGTAGGTGAAGTGCAGGGGATAGAACATCTAGATCCTGCTCATTTTGACAAAATAAAGGCTAATAAAGATTTGAAACTTTTAGCAGAACCAGGAATGAATATCGGATATATGGCTATGAATAGCGGATACGGATATATTGATGCCAATAAAAACGGTGTACGTGATATAACAGATGAGCCCCTGGTTAAAACCCCCGGATATTTTGAACCCCTTACTAAAAAGAAAGTAAGACAGGCAATTAATATGGCTATTGATAAACAATCGATAGTAGATAATATTTATATGGGAACAGCAATTAAGGCCAAAAACGGAATGCCTCCATTTATGTTAGGATACAATGATGCTATTGCAGATTATCCTTATGACCCGGCAAAAGCTAAAACATTACTGGCAGAAGCAGGATATCCGGATGGTTTTGAAGTCACTCTTCATGTAATGCCGGTTTCCAGACCATATATGTTTGATCCTCCCAAGATCGGGGAAGCTATTCAGAGTTATTTAGGGGCTGTAGGAATAAAGGTAAACATTTATCAGGTGGATTGGGGAACCTATCTGCAGGAAACTGAAGAAGGAAAACACCAAATGTGCCTTTTAGGGTGGACCGGTGATAATGGAGACCCGGATAATTTTATGAATGTATTGTATGGTGCTAATGTTTGTTCCATAGGTGCAGCTGGCAATTATTCCTTCTATACTAATAATACTAACCAGGAATTACTTTCAGCAGCTTTAGCAACTTACGATATTGAAAAGAGAGCAGCATATTATAGGAAATCTCAGGAAATGATTCATGAAAATGCTGGCTTTGTCTATTTAGCGCATGCTAGGCAGACTGTAGCTTTCAGAGTAAATATACAGGGTTATGTTCTTCATCCTACCTCAAGAAAATTCTTCTATCCGGTATCAGTAGAATAGAAGAAATTCTCTTGGTTTGAATTTCCGTAAACGGGAAGGGGTGACTGATTCACCCCTTCCCTGAATAAAATAAAAATGTGCTTAAAAAAAGCACATTTTTTTTATCTTTTTTTTGTTGCATTATGATGGTTAAAAAGTATAATAGTATAAGTATAATTAAAAACAGATAGGAATTATTAGATGAAGTGGTATATTACCAAAAGACTATTTATGTTGATTCCAGTACTATTAGGAGTTTCAATTCTCGCCTTTTCTTTAATTCGTTTAGCCCCCGGTGATCCGGCAATAACTATGGCCGGACAACATGCCTCTCCTCAGGTTATCAGTTCCATCAGAGAAAAATACGGGTTAGATAAACCCCTCTCCACTCAATATTGGATCTGGCTTAGACAGGTCTTGCAAGGAGATCTGGGGCGTTCAATAGTCTCTAATGAATTCGTAGCTAAAGAGATATTAGAAAGATTTCCCAATACAATTGAGCTTACTATGTTTGCCATGATTTTTGCTATAATCATAGGTTGTATTGCCGGAATTATCTCTGCCTCCCGTCAGTATTCTATCTTTGATTATTCCTTTATGGGAGTAGCTCTCTTCGGTATATCGATGCCGGTTTTCTGGTTGGGAATTATGTTGATGATGATTTTTGGGGTATATCTGAGGTGGCTGCCTATCAGTGGACGTATAAGTATGATGATATCTTTCCAGCGAATTACCGGTTTTTACCTGTTGGACAGTCTTATTGCCGGCAATTTTGCCGCTTTTATAAGTTCGCTTCGTTATTTAATCCTACCTTCTGTTGCTCTATCTACTATACCTATGGCAACCATCGCTCGTGTAACCAGGTCAAGCATGTTAGAAGTATTAAGGCAGGATTTTATCAGAACAGAAAGAGCTAAAGGATTATCAGAGAGAATGGTAATCTATAAACACGCGGTAAGAAATGCCATGATCCCGGTAATTACCGTAATCGGATTAAATTTTGGTTTACTGCTTGCCGGGGCTATTTTGACAGAAACTGTCTTTTCCTGGCCGGGAATCGGAAGGTATGTGGTAAACGCAGTATATATGAGAGATTATCCTGTGGTACAGGGATGTGTATTATTTTTTGCTTTAATGTTTGTCATAGTGAATCTAATAACGGATATTGTTTATGTTTATATTGACCCAAGAATTCATTACGGATAGGTAAAAAAATGGAAAGAACAAAAGAGACTAAAACCCAAGAATTAGTAAGAAGACTTAAATATAATAAATCAGCAATCTTTGGACTGGTTATTGTTATTATACTTATTTTATGTGCTATTTTAGCTAATTATATTGCTCCTAATAGCCCTACTCCTTCTCCTCCGGAACTTTTTAAGGCTTTAAAGCCGGGATTCTGGAGTGAAGATGGACTAGAAGATATGCCCTTAGGGGCTGATGGCCTGGGGAGATGTGTTTTAAGTAGAATTCTTTACGGAGCCAGAGTCAGTTTAACTGCAGGTTTTGTAGCAGTGGGAATTGCCATGTTCCTGGGAATAACCTTCGGAGTAATGGCAGGCTATTACGGTGGTTGGGTAGATGCAGTAATTATGAGAATAGTTGATATTATGTTTGCCTTTCCAGCATTGTTATTGGCTATTGTAATTGTAACCGTTCTGGGTCAGGGATTGGATAAAGCAATGATAGCAATAGGCATAGTCTATACCCCTCAAATGGCGAGGATTATCAGAAGTTCGGTACTCTATATTAAAGAGATGGAATATATTGAAGTACAAAAAGCAATCGGGTCGAGTGATGCAAGAATTATCTTTCGTCACGTCCTGCCCAATAGCATAGCCCCGGTTATTGTATACGGCACCTTGATGTTAGCTACTGCTATTTTAGACTGTGCAGCTCTCGGTTTTTTAGGGTTAGGCGCTCAACCTCCCACTCCGGAATGGGGTGCTATGCTCTCTAAAAGCTACTCCTATATTGTGAGTGGTGCATGGTGGGCAGCAACATTTCCCGGAATAGCAATATTATTATCTGTTATAGGCCTCAACCTATTTGGAGACGGTTTACGAGATATTTTAGACCCCCGACTTAAAACTTAATGGTGGT
>JAUVOA010000047.1 GCA_030599445.1 Atribacterota bacterium
GGCTTGAAACAGCAGATAGCATATTGTTGTATGCCGGAAAGAAACCGTTTTTTGTGGTTGATGCTTATACAAAAAGAATATTTTCTCGCCATAAATTGATTTCGAAAGATTCTACATACTATCAAATACAGAAATTTTTCATTAAAAATTTAGATATAGATGTAAAATTATTTAACGAATTTCACGCTCAGATTGTGATGCTGGGCAAGACTATATGTACCAGCAAGAATCCGGATTGCGCTAAATGTCCGATTGGTTTCTTAACTAGCGTAGAGCGTTTAGCGTATTAGTTACCCGGTTGGCCAGTTATAAAATATAGGAAACAAGATAAAACCGTAGGACAGGCGTCTCGTCTGTCTATACAAAAGTAGGGGTTCGATTCATCGAACCCGTTTCGGGTCGGATAAATTCCGACCCCTACATCAATACAATATAAAAAAGTTTTTGAGTTTTGAACTAATGACTATTAACCATCGACTACATTAACTGGTAAACTGGGTAATCGACTAACAGGGCAACCGATGCTAACCGACATGCCAATAATAAATCTAAAATATAGAATAATTTCAAGATAAAGGAGGAAAAATATGTTAGAAATTGTTAAAACTGAGGGGAAATCACTTAATGATTATATCGATATTATAGGAAAGGAAGAAATTGAAAGTATTAAGAAACTGGCTTTACCTCTAAAGGGGAAAAAGGTAGTTCATATAAATGCTACCTCATTTGGAGGGGGAGTAGCAGAGATTTTATTTACCTTAGTTCCTTTAATGAAAGATGTAGGGATAGAGGCTGAATGGCAGGTAATAAAAGGTTCAGATGATTTTTTTAATGTGACCAAGAGTATACATAATGGCTTGCAGGGAATGGATGTTCCTTTTAGTAAAGAGATGAAAGAGATATTTTTAAAAAAAAATCAACTAAATGAGAAATTATTCGAAGGTGAATATGATTTTGTAGTAATCCACGACCCTCAGCCAGTGGCAATATTGAATTGTCGGAAAGAGAAGAAAGGAAAATGGATTTGGCGGTTTCATATTGACCCTACAAGTGCTCAGGAAAAAATATGGCAATTTATCAGGCCATTTATAGAAAAACATGATGCTGCTATATTTACTTTAAAAGAGTATATAAAAGATGACCTTAAATTAAAAAATATTGCCATAATCCCTCCGGCTATCGATCCCTTAAGCCCTAAGAATACGGATTTAGATCAGGAAGAGATTGAAAATATTGTAACAAAATATAAAGTAGATCCAGATAGACCAATTATAACTCAAGTTTCCAGATTCGATCCCTGGAAAGACCCCTTAGGGGTTATCGATATGTACAGGATAGTAAAGAGAGAAGTAAAAGATGTACAATTGGTCCTTATTGCTTCTATGGCCAATGATGATCCGGAGGGCTGGGAATATTACGAAAAAACTGCCCGACATGCAGGAGAAGATTATGATATACATCTTCTATCTAATTTAAACGGAGTAGGGAATTTAGAGGTTAATGCCTTTCAGAGAGCTTCAGATGTAATTATTCAGAAATCCTTAAGAGAAGGTTTTGGATTGGTGATTACCGAGGCATTATGGAAGGGGAAACCTGTGGTAGCGGCCAATGTAGGAGGAATTCCTTTGCAAGTAGATAACCGTCGCACAGGATTTTTAGTTGGTGATATTTCTGAATGTGCTGAAAGAGTTATACATCTCTTAAAAGATTCAGAAATTGCAAAAAAGATGGGTACTTCAGGAAAGGAATATGTTAGAAAGAATTTTTTAGTCACCCGCCTGCTAAAAGATTATTTAAATTTGTTTAATAGTTTTTAAAATAAATACCTAAATCAAAATGAGCAATTTTTAGCCACAAATTAAGTCAATAGCTCCCAATTTACTCCTCATTTTTTCGATTTTTAAAAAAAATTGAAAAAATTTTTCAAAAAAAGAAGGATTTTTTATACAAGGTGTAGAATAATAAAATAAGATACTTGCTTCAGTGAAGAAAGTATCTTATAAAATATTTAAAAAATAATATGTCAGGATAAATAGTAAAAATATTTAAATATTATGGATAATATTCGTCGAGGCAACAAACAATTAATTAAAGAATTAAATAGAGCTATTGTAATTAATACAATTCTAAATTACGGGCCCATTTCTCGCACCAGAATCTCTGAGTTTACTGATTTAGGATTATCTACCGTTTCTAATATTGTTGCAGATTTAATTAAGAAAGAACTCATATACGAAACAGGAGAAGAAGAATCCAGCGGAGGGAGAAGGGCAATTCTACTTGAATTTAACTGCAACGATAGATTTGTTCTGGGAATAAAAATTGGCTTGGATGGTATTATTATCGGATTAGTTAATATGAAGTCAAAGATTTTAGACCAGCATTTTATCCCCAGTCCGGTTAAAAGCAGTGAGAAGATAGTGCTTGAGGTTTTAATAAAAGCAATACGAGATTTAATCAATAAAAATCATATTATAGCAGAAAAAATAGTTGGATGCGGAATCGGTGTTTCTGGATTAGTGAATCAGAAAGAAGGTATTTTAGTATTTTCTAAGATATTAGGGTGGAAAAAAATAAGATTTAAAGAATTTCTCGAAAAGGAATTTAATTTTCCTATATTTATAGATAAAGATGTAAATGCACTAACTTTAGCAGAAAAACGTTTTGGAGTAGGTAAAAAAATAAATAATTTTATTTGTATCACTATCGGTAAAGGTGTGGGAGCCGGAATAGTAATTAAAGGCGATATATATCACGGAAGCTATGGTGGAGCCGGGGATTTCGGCCATATAATTATAGATAAAGATGGTCCTTTATGTTATTGCGGAAAAAGAGGTTGTTTGGAAACTTTTTCTTCTGATCAATTTATTATCAATAAAATCAAAGAAGCATTATCTAACCAACAGGATACTATAATAAAAGACTTTTTAAAAAAGAAAGAGGATTTAGATTCTATTTCAGTTGATATGGTTCTTAAAGCCGCTCAGAAGGGAGATATTATCTCAAAGAATATTTTTCAAGAAGTAGGAAAAAATTTAGCCATGGGAATAGTAAGCCTTATTTCTCTTTTTGACCCTGAATTAATTGTAGTGGGTGGAGAAGGGGTCAAAGCCGGTGAATTAATTTTTCCAACTATGCGAAAAGTAGTTAGGGATAATTTTCCTTTTAAAAAGGAAATTAAGATTGTTTTTCTCCAACCTGGAGAAGAGGGGTGGATTATTGGAGCTGCTGAATTAGTGTTAAGTGAAATTTTTAAAACTCCTATTTTTAAGTCCAAAGGAAAAGTGGCTATTAAATCTGCCTTTCGTTGGTAACTTAAAATTAGTATCGCGTATCGAGTATCGCGTATCGCGTGAAGAGAATAGAGGACAGGAGCCAAATTCGTATCTCGTGAATCGTATCTCGCAAAGAAGAAGACAGAAGATAAGATGGTATCAAGTATCGAGTATCGTGTATTACGTATTGCGTTAGAATACAGTGATGAGTAATGTGTAATGAGTAATAAGAAAAGAGTTGGATAGTTAATTGGTTAATTGGTTAATTGGTTAGTTGGTTAAGAAGGTCAGGTACTATCATCCTTCTCGAAGGACAGGTATCCCCCGTTTTCACGAGGGCAGGCCCGCTTGTTTCTGAATTAATGTAGGGGCATGATGCATTGTGCCCAAAGATAATCAAAAGACAATAAAACAGGAAGGGCACGATGCATCATGCCCCTACACCTGAATCCTAATTTCTTTAACGCAATACGCGATAAGATATACTAACGACTAATTTAAGAGGAGGTGTTGTGCATTAGAAATAAAAGATTGAGAAGAATGTATTTTTAAAAAATAAAGGAGGAAAGAAAATGTTAAAGAAAATAAGTTTTGTGATATTAGTACTATTATTAATTGGAATGCTTACTTCAAGTGTATTTGCAGCATCTAATACCTTGACTATTCTTGGTGTTTGGACAGGTGCAGAAGCTGAAGCTTTTCAAAAAATGATGGCTCCGTTTGAAGCTGAAACTGGGATTAAAATTGAATTCACTGGAACTCGAGACCTTCCCGCTATTTTAACTACTCAAGTAGAAGCTGGTAACCCACCTGATGTTTCAGCTCTGCCGAATCCAGGACAGATGGTAGAATTTGCCAAAGCTGGAAAATTAGTAGATTTAAGCACCTTTATGGATATGGATGTACTACAAAGTGATTATTCATCAACCTGGTTAGATTTGGGGACTTACAAAGGAAAATTCTGTGGGGTATTTATTTCTGCTGATCTAAAAAGTTTAGTCTGGTATAGTCCTAAAGCATTTGCTGCTGGTGGTTATACTATTCCTACCACCTGGGAGGAAATGATTGCTCTTTCCGATAAGATGGTAGCCGATGGCAAGACTCCATGGGCTATTGGATTTGAAAGTGGTGCTGCCAGTGGATGGGCTGGAACAGACTGGATTGAAGATATTATGCTCCGTACCGTAGAGCCAGAGGTTTATGACTTATGGGTTTCCCATGGAATATCCTGGTTAGATGATCGGGTACAAAGGGCTTTTGAATTATTTGGCCAGATTGCTTTAAACGAGAAGTATGTCTATGGTGGAACAAATGCAGAACTGACTATAAATTTTGGTGATTCACCGGATGCTTTGTTTACTAGTCCACCAAATGCTTATATGCATAGACAGGCAACCTTTATCAAAAGCTTTATACTTGACCATTTCCCCAATTTGGTTCCGGGAGAGGATTTTGATTTCTTCCCCTTCCCGCCCATTGATTCGCAATATGGGATACCAGCTTTAGGAGCTGCTGATTTGTTTGCTATGTTTAATGATACTCCAGAAGCACGGGCTTTTATGGAATATATTGTTTCTCCAGAGGCTCAGGAAATATGGGTTGCTGAAACAGGGAAGCTTTCTGCTAATAAACGAGTAAATCCTACTGCCTATCCTGATGACTTAACCCGTAAAGGTGCCAAAATCTTAAGTGAAGCTTCAACTTTCCGTTTTGATGGTTCTGATTTAATGCCATCAGCAGTTGGTGCTGGTTCTTTCTGGACTGGGATATTAGATTATGTAAGTGGTATACCATTAATGAATGTATTAATGACTATTGAGACTACTGCTTTGGATGCTTATCGGAAATAGCAGAATTAAATCTATCATTGCGAGGGGAGCACTCAAGTAATATTAAGTGCTCCCCGTGGCAATCTTGGGTTGAGATTGCTTCGTCGCGTTGCTCCTCGCAATGACAAAATCTGATAATTACAGTAAAATATTTTTTATATTGATATTTAGAAAGGAAAGAAATTCGTGATACGTACAAAAAAAATTACCCCTTGGCTATATATTACCCCTGCAATATTTCTATTGTTTTTCTTTTTAGTCTACCCCTCAATTAATACATTGTATGTTTCCTTTTTTAATTATAATTCAGAGATATTTATGGGTATTAAAAATTATCTCTATTGTTTTACCAATGAGATTATGCTTAATTCTTTTCGAAATAATGCTCTATGGGTAATACTATTTGTTCCCCTGACGGTATCTTTAGGGTTAGTTATAGCAGTATTGGCAGATCGAGTTAAATATGAATCGATCGCGAAATCAATAATATTTATGCCTATGGCTATTTCCTTCGTAGGTGCGGGAGTAATTTGGAAATTTGTTTACGCTTATAGGCCGGCTTCAGCCGCTCAAACTGGTATTCTTAACGCAATTCGTTCATTTTTTCAGTTAGAACCCTTACCCTGGCTAATTATTAGACCCTGGCTTAATAATTTTTGTTTAATTATGGTAGGGGTATGGATATGGACTGGATTCTGTATGGTAATATTATCAGCAAATTATAAAGGCATACCCCGCGAGCTATTAGAAGCAGCTCGGGTAGATGGCGCTACCGAATTCAAAATTTTCTGGAAAATTATTTTACCTTTAATGAAACCCACCCTTGCAGTAGTAGCTACCACTATGACTATTAATGTTCTTAAAGTATTTGATATTGTCTATGTAATGACCAATGGAAATTTTAATACCGAAGTTGTTGCCAACCGAATGTATAAAGAGATGTTTATTTTTAGAAATTATGGTCGGGCGAGTGCAATTGCAGTTATATTATTAATGCTTATTATTCCTATGATAATTATCAATATTCAGCGGTTCAGGGAGCAGGAGGCTATAAGATGATAAAAAAGCTAATTTCGATGTTTTCACATGGGCCGCTTCATTTAGTAATAATTATGGTAGCTTTTATCTGGATACTTCCAAGTGTTGGTCTGTTGATAACTTCTTTTCGATCTTCTGCCGATGTAGCAGCATCCGGTTGGTGGACTGTTTTTGAACACCCTTTTAATTTTACCCGCTACACTCTAGAAAATTACCAAGAAGTTATTCTAAAGATTGGTATAGGAAAAGCCTTCTTAAATACTTTACTAATTACTATCCCTGCTACTATTATTCCAATATTAATTGCTTCTTTTGCTGCCTACGCCTTTGCTTGGATGGAATTTCCCGGGCGAAGATTATTATTTGTAATTTTAGTTGGCTTGTTAGTAGTTCCTCTACAAATGACTTTGATACCCGTCCTGCGAATTTTTAATAAATTAGGAATAGCCGGTACTTTTCCCGGGATATGGCTTGCTCATACTGGATATGGGCTTCCTCTAATAATTTATTTATTGTATAATTTTATATCTGGATTGCCCAGTGAATTGTTTGATTCTTCTTCTATAGATGGCGCCACTCCTTTTCAAATATTCACCAGGATGGTAATACCATTATCTTTGCCAGCTCTTGCCTCTGTTACTATCTTTCAGTTCTTATGGGTTTGGAATGATCTTTTAGTAGCCTTGGTCTATTTAGGGGGAACGCCTGATGTTGCTCCGCTTACTGTACGAATAAGCGCTTTAGTAGGTTCTTATGGACAGGATTGGGAACTGCTTACTGCCGCAGCTTTTGTTTCTATGGCCCTTCCTTTAGTTCTCTTTTTAGGATTACAACGCTATTTTGTAAAAGGTATTTTAGCCGGGTCAGTGAAGGGATAAAATTAATTTGCTAATTAGCAAATTAATTTAGTCGTTAGTGAATAGTAATTCGTATCGCGTATCGCGTTACAGAAATACAAAGTAATTTATTGTAATTATCATCACGGGCTCCAGTTTATAAGTAAGAAATAATCTCAAAATTGAGATTGCTTCGGTCGTTTTACTCCCTTGCAATGACAAAAATTGGATTTTTTTTGCGGGTTCGATGAATCGAACCCCTACAACACATTACTTATTTCGGGCAGACACAAGGTCTGCCCCTACCTCTGGCTTTTACCACAATACGCGACGATTCTAATAAGCTAACCAATCAACCCACAAATCTTCTATTTTCTTTCTTCCCCCCTTTCTTCACTAAATACTATATACTATATAATATATACTATATGCTATAGTGGGGTAGTTAGATAGAAAGAAGAATACTACTTTTTCTATCTTTTCTTTCGCTTTCTTAACTCGATACTCAATACTATATACTCGATACTATATTTAAATACTTGCAGAATTCACTACAATTTTATAAAATAAATAATAATAATCTATTATTAAAGTAAAAGCAAAGCAAAAAGTTTTCTTCTCACCGTATTTTTTTATTTTATTTAGGGGAAAAATTATGAACGAAGAGAGCTTTAAAAAAGAAATCCTTGATTTTGAAGATAAATACATTTCTCCTTATGCTGCGAAAAATTGTGAAGCCAGAAGAGAGCGCGAGACATCTCATCCCTTTAGGGGTCCTTATTCAAGAGACCGAGATCATATATTATATAGTGGTTCATTTCGTAGATATATAGGGAAGACTCAGGTTATATATTTTGCAGCAAGTTTTGATGAACAGTTATCTAATCGGAGTATCCATACTTTACAAGTTTCTCAAATAGCTCGAACCATAGGGAAGGCTTTAAAGTTAAATCTTGATCTTATTGAAGCTATTGCCCTTGGCCATGATTTAGGACATGCTCCCTTTGGGCATGATGGAGAGGAGATTCTTCAAGAGATTTGCCAGGAGAAGAATATTGGCTTATTTTTTCATAATATCCACAGTCTTAGAATAGTCGATAAACTTGCCAATGCTTGTAAGGGGATGAACTTGACCTTTCAAGTAAGAGATGGAATTCTCTCTCATGATGGTGAAATTAACGAGAAATATCTAAAACCGGACAGAGATAAAACCGAAGCCGATTTAACGGATTATTGCCAGAAAAAATTCCAAGGGGGTGAGATGCCGATAGTACCAACAACTTTAGAAGGGTGTGTAGTTCGGATGTCAGATGCCATCTCCTATGTAGGACAAGATTTCGAAGATGCGATACGAATAGGTATTTTAAAAAAGAGTGAATTACCAGAGGGAATTAAGAAAGGATTAGGAGAAAGCAATACAGACATTATAAATTCCCTGGTAACTGATATTATAGTTAATTCTTATAATCGTGATGAAATAAGCTATTCATCTAATATTGCCGAGAGAGTTTTTGAGTTGAAACAATTTAATACCGAAAGGATATATAAAAGCCCAAGACTAAAAGGGAAAAAAACAAAGTTAAAAACCGCCTTTAAATTTCTTTTTGAAAAATTTCTAAGTGCTCTTAATCGGGGCGAGGAAGAATCTTTAATTTTTAAAGAATGGATTTTCAATAGGGGTAAAAACAAGGGAGCAGATTATGTAAGTAGCAATTTACTTGAGCAAGTGGTGGTAGATTATATTGCTTCTATGACAGATAGGTATTTTAATAATACTTATATAAAATATAAAAAATAATTTTACTTTAAATTTATTTAATTTTTTATTAAAAGGAGTAGAGTAATATGCCTGATAGAATTGAGGTTGTGCAAGGTGATATTACCAAACAACAGGTAGAGGCCATAGTTAATGCAGCCAATAATTCTCTTCTTGGCGGCGGCGGTGTAGATGGAGCTATCCATCGAGTTGCTGGCCCTGAGCTTTTAGAAGAATGTCGTAAGTTAAAAGGATGTCCAACAGGGGAAGCGAAGATAACTCGAGGTTATCGATTGCCAGCTAAATGGGTGATTCATACTGTAGGCCCTGTCTGGAGAGGTGGAAATTACAAAGAAGACGAGGATCTTACTCGATGTTATCAGAGTTGTTTTAC